>NZ_JBEOSB010000036.1:0-113762 GCF_040302705.1 Streptomyces sp. NPDC097640 | reverse complement strand
CCCCGACCCAACCGCCCACCCCGCCTCTCAACAAACCCACAACACCGCAGGCCAACAAACACTCGGCCCACCAACAAACCCCCCTCCGAGCGTTAGGACCGCCTTCCGCCCGGATTGCGCTGTCGGCGAGGGTTCAGCGGTTTACGGTCAGTTGGCGCCGGACGTGGTCGCCGTGGTCCGTGCGGTTCTGGGCTTCGTACAGGTGCAGGGCCTGCTGCCAGGTGGTGCGGGCTTGCCGGCGGTCGCCGAGGGCGAGGTGGGCCTCGCCGAGGCGGACGAGGGTGTCGGCTTCGCCGTGGGCGTTGCCGATCTCGCGGAGGAGTGCCACTGCCTGCCGGTAACGGTCCAGCGCGCGGCGGTGTCTGCCGGTGCGCTGGGCGAGGTAGCCCAGCGCTGTCCAGGGCGTTGGCCTCTCCGTCGGGGTGCTGGTGGCCGCGGAACAGTGCCAGGGCGGCCTCGCAGTGGGGGAACGCTTCGGTGCGCCGGCCGAGCCGGGCCGCATACCGCCCGGGCATGTCGGCCGCCCCGCCTGGGGTGTCAGGTGCGGTTGCGGGTGGTGGGGTCGAGTCTGCTGAACACGGCGCGCGAGGTCGCGGCTGTAGTTGTTGTGAGGTGGGGTGGTCATGGCTTCTTGGAAGTGGTAGGTGATCTTGGCCCATTGGCGGAAGTTGCCGTGGCAGGCGAGGTCATCGATCCACAGCAGGTCATCGGCCGGTACATCAGTCCAGATGGAGTGGTAGCGGGGGATGGAGGTGAGGGTTTCGGTCGGGGTCAGGGGCTGCAGCGCTGCCAGGCAGAGATGCGGGAGTCCAGCGCGGGCGGTTTTTGATCTTCTGGTAGCATTTTTCTGCGCCGACGAGCACGACGGCCAGGCCGGGGTGTCGTCGTCCCAGCGTTCGCGGATGTATTCCAATGCGCTGGCGGCGAGCCAATCGATACACCTTACGGCCCTCAAGAACCCATGCCCGCCTTCCCTGACGATCTCAGGACGCTCGCGGACAAGGCCCTCGCTCACATCATCAGCGACGAGGCCGGGCCAGCCTCGAACTGGGTCGGCCCGGAGGACTGGAAGCAGTGGCGAGCCAACCTCAACCGCCTTCGTATGGTCCTTGCTCCGCCATCACCGTCCATCCCGCTGTTCAGTCGAGCAGTGACAGAGCGTCATCCGCCACAAGACCTGAGCCAGAACCCGTGAAGTAGCAGCGATTGGCCATCACTTTGGGCAGCAGTTGACGATCTTGAGTGCTGCGGATGTTCACCAGAGATGACGTCGCCCAGCGGCGATGAGGATCGTTGAAACTGGGTCTGGCCGCAGTTTCGTGAGAGATCTTGGAGCGCCTTGCCCTGGCAACAGGGGTGAGTAGAAAGCCTCGGCCTCCACGTCTCCGCGCGACTACTGTGCTGCTGGTAGATCGTCGTGACTAACGAAGGGAGCTGAGTTGTGCTGACCACTACGCACCCGCCGTAGGTGCCTCTGGAAAGTCCAGAGGCACCTACGGAGGCTCTCGATGTCCCGAACGGTCCGCACGACTCCCAGGCGATTCCGCGTCCAAGAGGGCGCATCGGAGTCCATGTCGCTGTACGACCTGCGCTATGCGACTGCTGAACTGGCCCGAGCTGCCCGCGAAGGCCGTCGCCCCGCCCCGGCGAAGACGCTGCGCCGGCTCACCTCTTGGCAGTGGATGGTGCTCTACTGCAGGAATGGCTCGTTTTCCGCCGAGATCGCTACGGCTGAGGGCCGCGCCCGGCTTCAGAGTCGACTCGAAGCCCAGCGGATCCGCGGACTGCACCACGCTGGCCACGAACTTGACGACGCGGACATACCACCGGTCCGCCACCGTCATGGTGTGCTCTGGAATGCCTGGTAGAGGCGAAGCGCCCAGGACTGACCGGCACTCGCGAGCGTAGGAAGTGCGCACTGGTGGCGGCCCTCCCCCCGGAGGGCGGAGGGCCGCCAAGCAGGAGCCTGCACGGTCATCCGGACTTGGCGGGCGCTTCGGTCCGCGCCCGGGTGCTGGCGAGGCGGTAGGAGTCGGTGCCGGTCTCGATGATGGAGCCGTTGAAGGTCAGGCGGGCGACGATGGCCGCGCAGAGGCGGGGGTCGGTGAAGGTCTTGGTCCAGCCGCCGAAGGACTCGTTGGAGGCGATGGCGACACTGTTCTTCTCCTCGCGCTCGGTCAGCACCTGGAAGAGGAGCTCGGCGCCGTGGCGGTCGAGTTCCATGTGTTGGGTCGGGGACGGGATGCCGTGCACCGTTTCCGGTCCGGTTTCCCCGTCCCCGCCCGCCGAACCGGACGTGCCCGTTGGCCGGGCGTCCGGCTCTCCACGTGATCCGCTGGATCAGGCGAGGTATTCGCTGACCTGGCCGACGAAGGCCACATCGTCGTGGTTCGTCCGGCGGACGCGTGCTCCGTCGGGATCGACCTCGTCGATGTTGTAAGGCGTGCTGATCTGAGCTCCACGAAACGTGTATCGCTGGACCCGCATCTTCGCCGGGTTGCAGAGGACGATCCCGCCCTCGGTGATGCGGTCCGCTCCGTAGTGGCTCCTCCTTGCGGAGTCCCTGTGAGGGTCTCCGCGAAGCGCGGTCGAAGGGGAGTTCCGCCTCGATCATCCCGTCGGGGTCGTACAAGACCGTATGCGTGTCAGCAGTCGCCAGCGCCTTCGGTGCGTGATCATCACCGCTCGCCTTGTCGTCCTGAGGCTGAAGGCCGTGACCATCCGGCGCGGCGTCGGCGGTGTTGCGCGTGCGCATGGGCCGCCTCTTCCGCTGCTGCTGGTGGTGGCGCCGATGTGGCTCGGCGCTACGGAGGCCGCGGGAGGGGTCTCAACGAAACTGCGGATGATTGCGCGGATTCACCTCGGGGAGTCAATCGCGGACCGGATTAGGGCGCGGGCGGCATCGCCGTGCACCGGTGAGGGTTTCGACCACGGTGTGCTGGCCACCGGAGAGGCAGAAGGCCTCCACACCAATGAACCGATGACCGTCCTACTCGGCGGCGAACTCCACACGGCCCGGGGGCCGCCCCCCTGCACCCCGGGCCGTCCGCGGCACCCTAGAACGAGCGGCTCAGGCGGAGTGACAGGTAGCAGCCGCCGGGGCGGCCGTCCGTGTCGTCGCCCAACGTCAGAGATTTGGTCTCATCGACCGTGTCCCAGCCGCCCTGCGGAATGTAGCCCCTGCACTGCCCCGAGGCATCGCGCCCGCCATCGCCGTACCACTGCACGTCGAGCCGAATGTCCGAGCGGCCGGACAGGGCGAAGGTGAGGTTGCACCAGCCCGCGCGGTTGTCGGTGTCCACTCGGATGCTGTCGCCGAATGTCTTGTACGTCTTGATCGGGATCGTGTGCGTGCCCTCGTTCTCGCACTGGGTCTCGTCGCTGCCGGGCTCCACCATCCAGGTGTAGGTGATGTTCAGACCCGCGAGAGTGTTCGACGGGTCGTAGATGCCGAAGGCCAGCTGGCATCCGCCCGCGCGGTTGTCGGTGTCCAGGCGGATGGTGGAGGTCCAGTCGGGCGCGGTGGCCCACTTCTCCGGCGGGTTCGTCGGCCCGTCGCACTGGCCGTCTCCGTCGGGGTAGAACCGGACGCCCAGTTCGGGCACGGCGTTGGCCGAGGACGGCGCCGCGTCGGCCGATGTGGCCGACAGGCCGCTCACCATCAGTAAGCCGACCGCCAGCACGGCCGCCCGTCGGGCCGATCTGCTGCCCAGCTTCTGCTTTCTCACGTGTGTCTCCCACGATGTCTTCGGTTGATCCGGAAAAGGTGCCGAACCGTGCCACGAGCGTGAATGACCATCACTGAATTCCCGTTGGTGCGATGGAGCGGAGAGGAACAGAGAGGTACGGAGAGAAACCGAGGTGAATCAGACGAGGGAGGGCGGAATGGGCCCCTCCAAAGCGAGGCGCCGCACCGACGGCGCGGCGACGACGCCAAATTATCCAGGGCACATCAGGACAAGCAGTAAGGCCGATACCGGCCAGGTACGGTCAAAATCGGGCAATGCCCGTCCGAAATCAGCGCCACCGGGCCGTACCGGACAACCGTGATCGCCATGCCGGGCCCCTCCGCACGAAGACCTGAGGCCGGCACCCGATGAGCACGTGATCGCCGCTCACCACGCTTGGGTGCGACGGTTCTCTTCTCACCACACAGTAGCCCCAGCAGGAGGCGGCGGGATGCCAGCCAACGCCACCGTACGTGTGCACATCGCCTGCCCGTCACGTGACCTGGAAGCGGCAGAGAGGTTCCGGGTCTCCGGCCTCGGCCTCGGCGTCGGTGTCCTGTACCGGCATACCTCGGACGGTCCCCCTGGTGACCACTCGCTCCTGATGGCCGGCCGGCCCCACGCCGCCTGGCACCCCGAGCTGCCCCGCGGCCCCCATGGACCCGCGCCCGACACGCGACGACCTCTTGGCGATCCACCTCGGCGAACCGGTGCCGGACTCCCTGGCGGAAAGCCTCGAACGACACGGCGGCAAACGAGTACCGGCACGCAACCCCTGCTGGGACACCCGGAGCGCCGCCGGTATCGGTGCCGGTGTCGGTGAAGTGGCGGAACTGCACGATCCGCCCGCCCGGACCACGACCGCAAAGACCAAGCAGACGAAGCAGAGCCGAACCCAGAACGCGAAGGCGATCGCCGAGTCGACGAGGAAGGCGAAGAAGTCCAACGCGGACCCGCTGTATCAGCAGGCCCCGCACCGAGTGCGGCGGGTACGACACCTGCGTCACCGACCGGGTCGCCGAACTCCGGGCCCAGAAGAAGGCTCCTCCCGCGCCGTACCGGCCGCGCCGTCCCCGAGCTGTGCCGTACGGTGTCGTGCGGCGTCGTCACCGGGCCACCAGCTCCGTCAGGTCGGCGAGCAGCTCGGACGCGGTCACCGGGTCGAGTTCCGCGAAGGCGAGCCTGGACGGCTCCCCGGGCGGGTCCCACGCACTGGGCTGCTCGGACAGCCCTATGAATTCCAGCGACTGCTCGGCGGACACGTCGACGGCACCGATCGTGAACCCCTCCGACGGACTGACGACGATCCAGCGGTCCTTCGCGACTCGCTTGGACAGCCAGCACTGCACACCCCCGAACATCGGCTCGTCACGCTCCCAGCCACGCCGTTCCAGGCCGAGCAGTCTGGCGGTCGGCACGGTCACGTTCTCGAACCGCTCCAACCGGTCACCGGCCGCCTCGTCCTCCGTGAGCCGGTGCACGGCGCGGCCGAGCTGCGGGAAAGGCTGCAGGATCTCGCGGCCGGCGAACAGTTCCTCCCACTCCGTCAGCTCCCCGCCGAGGTGGAGCGGGTGCGCCAGCCGCACCGAGGCGTCCCTGGGCAACGAGAACTCCTCGTCCCGTACGTCGGCGAAGGTGCGGTCCTCCGCCACCCGGAACGCCGTCACCGCACCAGCGCCACCAACAGCCGGGGTCCCGTACAAAGCCCCCTCCGAAGCCCCGGCCGGGACGCACAGCCACACCAGCCGCCGCACCAGATGCCACAGCAGAGGATGGGAGACGAACAGCTCACGGAACTCGCCGGCCGACCAGCTGCGGCCCGCGACCATCGCACCCTCCAGCCGGCACACCTGGTCCGAGGCCACCGTCCGCACATCCTTCTTCAGCGCCATGAACCGCTTGCGTTCCGCCGGCGCCAACTCGGCGTCGTCGCGGGCACCCGGCTTGGGCAAGTCCTTGCGCCGCTTGCCGTCCCCGTCAAGGACGTACGGCCGCAATTGCTCGTCGAAACCCACAGTGAAGCGCCGGGGCCCGTAGTCCACGACGGCCGAGCCATCGGCATCCAGCCCGAACTCCGGCACCAGCCGGTCCGCGAGTTCCTCGCCGGACAGCCCCAGATCCGCCGCCACCTGCCCGACCTTCTCCTGGGCGCGCGTCTTGAGCGCCTTGAATTTCACCCGCTGGGACACCCCGTGCAGATGCATCAGGGCCACGTCACTGCCGATGGCCGCCAGCACGTCCAAGCCCTCCACGGCCCGCTGATGCGCTCCCTCGCCGGGCCAGTTCCGCAGGACCGGCGCCAGCCGGCGCACCGTGTCATCGTCGCCGAGCCACCCCAGAGCATGCAGCGCCCAGCTTTCCCCGGCCGGCATCCCGGACAGCCGCCACTGCTCGAACAGGGACCAGGCGAACGCGGCCAGCGACTCGGGATCGCACGCCTCCTTCACCATCTCCACACCCGTATAGACCGCGCCCGGCCGCGAGATCGCCAGCATGGTCAGCACATGGCGCACGGACTCGGCCGGCAGCGCCGAGGCCCGGCCGCGCAGCAGCACTCGCGGCAGCAACCGGGGGGCCGCCCAGGCGGCGGGCTCCGGCATCCTCGACGGCAGCGCGAGCTCCAGACGATCGGCCGACAGCAGGTCACGGACGACCGCGCCCGCCCTGGGACCGTGACCGGCCGCCGCGTCGAGCACGGCGTCCTTGCAGTGTGTGGCGGCGATGGCCCGCAGCGCGTGCTCCGCGTTGTGGCGAGCGGCACCCGCCGGACCGGCGGCGTCAGGCACCAGCAGCACGGCGGCGTCCGCGCCGTGCCGGGCGAACCAGGCACGGGCCGTGGCCGCAACGGACTTCAGCCGCACGAACCAGTCGGCCATCAGCCGCGCGACCTCCAGCTGCCGATAGGGCAGGAGCAGCCCGCCGGCCACAGCGGGCTGCCGCGCCGCGGCGTGCAGCAGCGCCGGCAGCGCGTCCTCCTCCCATCGGGCGGCCACCGGCTTCAGCTCCTTGACGAGCTCCCACATGTGCTCAGGAGCCCACAGCGCCAGCAGCGGGCGGTACGTGTCCGGGCCGTCCGCGAACAGGGCGGCCAGACGATAGTTGTCGAGGCCGGTGAACTGTTCCCGCAGGGTTCGGACGTCGGGATACGGCTCGTTCTGCCGGCGCCGCACCCGCCGCCTGGGCTCCTCGACGGCGGCAGCCCACGCCTCGCGCTCGCCGGGCTGCCACAGCATGCGGGTCTCCTCCCCGGCCACGAGCCCCTTGACGGTTCCCGGCTCCGGCGCCGCCCGCCTGCCCGTCCACGGCGGGCTCACCAGCAGCCCGGGCAGCGCCTCGGCGGGGGCGTCGGCAGCGGCCGGGCGCAGCAGCTCCCGCACCACCCCGGCGGCCCTGGGCGGGAACTGCGCGAGCCGCGACTCCAGCAGCTCACCGTGCGTGGCGACATGCGCGAGCAGCAACTGGCCCAGCAGAAAGGAGTTACGGCCCGGGGCGGGCGCCGCCCGGCCCGCCAGCAGACGGGCCGCGCGCACCGGATACCGGCGCACCGCCTCCAGCAGCGCCGGACGCACCTGCTTGTCGTCCGCGTGGGCCATCAACAGCTCGAACGCCTCGTCCGTCGGCAGCTCCAACAGGATGCCCGCCTGTTCTTCCGCCGATGCCCCGTAGGAAGGCGTACGGTGCCGCCAGATCTCCGCGACCAGCGCGGCAACGGCCGGGCCCACGCCCTCGGCGACAGTGGCCGCGGTGGCAAGCCGGCCATCATAGGCGGACACACCGCCCGCCCGCAGCAGAGCCCGCAGCTGCTCCCCATCGTTCAGCGACTCGAACAGCATGGCCCGCACGACACGGTCCTCCCGGCCGCTCACCCCCGGATCGGCGCAGCACTCCGCGACCCAGCCGGTCTCGCCCGGAACCAGATACGACACCACAATCCGGCGCCGCGCACCGCCGCGGTGCGCGGCCAGAGCCGCCACCACCTCCCGGTACCGGCCCTCACCAGCCATCGACAGCAGCATCCGCACCCGATCAGCGGCACCCCGGCGCAACCACAGCCCCTGCGTCGAGTCGCCCTCGGGCAAGACAGCCAGCCTGGTAGTCCGGCCCCGGTCGTCCTCGCGGTCAAGCCCGAACAGCTCCACCGCGGCACGGGCCGCGAAGACCAGCCCGTGCCGCAGACACCAGGCATCGGCAACCGCGTCGTACAACAACTTCCCCCGGTCGGTGACCATCGCCACAACCGCGGCACCGACCGGATCCGCCGTCCCCTCCAGATAGCGGCGTGCGGCAGCCGCCAGCTCAGGGGCAATGCCCGGGACAGCCCCACCCAGGACCGTGCCGGTCCACTCCCCCTTCACCGCCGCGAGCCGCCTGTCCCAGGAATCGAGAGCCGACTCGTGCGGGGCATACGAGTACCCGGCGATACCGCCCCAACGCGGGCGGAGCCTCTGCCGCCATGCGGCGGGCAGCGTGAAAAAGTCCTCACCGGGAGCCGCCACAGCGTCCCCGGCTAAACCGGCGCCCCCGGCGCCCAGCGTGTGACCGGCACCCACAGGCACATACCCCTCGCGTTCCTTCTCCCGCACGGCCTCGGCCACACACGCCTCCGCGGCCGCCGCCGAGCCGCAGTCCTCGACCCGCGTACGCCCCGGTGCACCGGCCTCTCCGTGACGGACAGTCACCACCGCGCCGTCCGACCCGACCTCCCAGAACATGACCGGGCTCTCTTCTCCCCCGTCACCCAGCTCCCAGCGCCGCACGACCGCCCCTTCCCCGGACCCACGCCGACCCCAGGCCGGCGCTCCTGTGATGAACCCGCCCCCGACACGGGCAAGACAGACCTCACAGTAGATCCGGTCACTGACAACAGCCGCCGGCAGCCCTGCACCAGGGTCCAGACATGGGCAGGCCAAAAGACACAACGGCGCCGCCGTGAGCTACGAGGTACTGCCTTTCGTGCCGGCGCCACCTGCCCCGAGACCGGCCTGCCCTCCAATACCACCAGCAGCCCCGCCAGCGCCGGCACGAGCGCGAGCGCGGGATCTGGCCCGGTGCACGGCACGGGCCACCGCCTCGTACAGACGCCGCTCACCTGCCATACGGGCCGT
Organism: Streptomyces sp. NPDC097640; assembly: GCF_040302705.1. NCBI lineage: Bacteria > Bacillati > Actinomycetota > Actinomycetes > Kitasatosporales > Streptomycetaceae > Streptomyces > Streptomyces sp. NPDC097640. The sequence goes on along the minus strand of NZ_JBEOSB010000036.1, from coordinate 104,929 downwards.
CGGCACCTGCCGGGCCGGCACCAAGACGCCGGGCAACAACACCCAGTTCCCGCACAGCCACATCCCTCCCCACCACCGCTCCAGGTACCGAACCGCTGGCGCAACACGCCGTTCGGCTGCCGTTCCCGGCGTATCCCATCGGTGAGGAGGAGGGCTGGACCCGATGATTTCTGCGCCAGGACGTCCTTCTGCGCGACGACGACGGCATGGCCGTCCTCGCCCGCAGCCTCACCTCCTTCCGCGGCTCCGCCAGGGCCGACGCAGCACTTCCGCATGACAACCCGCATCGACATACCGGTCCTGACATCGCGGCGGATCGCCGCGTACAGATCGACCTCGGACCTCAGCAGCCCCCAGGCCCCCTCGTCGCGCCGAGCACAACCATGGCCCCGAGGCATCCAACCGGTGCCAGAAACCTCTGAATTCACTCAAACTCCACGGCACCCGACCTTGGACTCGCAACGCTCGTCCCATGACCGCCTCCGAATACGTACCGCTGGCCACAGTCGCAGCCAGCTTCGTCACGTCCGTGTTCGCCCTGTGGACCGGCCATCGCACCGCCCGCATGTCCTGGCACACGGCCTACACCAGCCCGCGTCTGGACGCCGTCACCACCTTCCTGGAGGCCGTGGACGCCTTCGCGGAGGACCCGCAGGGCACCACCCCGGCCACCGTCCGCATTCCATACCAGAACGTGCGCCTGGTGTTCTTCTCCAAAGACGACCCCGTCACCTGCGCTGAGGCGATCACCAACACCTGTGCCGCGCTGCGCGCCGCCACTCGCACCGACGTCCCCGCCAGCTTCAGGACTTTCGAGCTGTTGGAGGAGCGGGCCGACGCCGACGCCGACGACAGCGACCGCGACCAGCACCGGCAATACCGGGCCGTCCTCGAAGGGGTCAAGGAGATCCAGGCACTACAGGACGAAGCGCTCAAGTCCGGGGCCCCCGCGCCGCATATCGCCGATCGTGTCGCGGAACTCGCCAAGGCCGCCCCTCCCGGAGTCTTCTCCGATGTGAACACGGTGCGGACAGCAATCGGGAATGCCAAAGCGCGCAACGAGTTCGACACCCGGTACGACCGCACAGCGGAGGCCTATCGGGTTCTTCTCGAGCAGAGGCAGGAGTTCATCGACTCGGTCTCGGCGTGGCTGCGCGATCCGGACAATGCCACCACCCGCCGACGGCCGCTCCCGCGCCGGACTGACCACCAAGATCCACCTCGCGGTGGAGCAGGGACAGAAGCCTCTATCGATCCTGATCACTGCGGAGCAGCGTGGCGACTTATCGCAGTTCGAGCCCGTTATGGAGACGATCCGAGTGCCCCTCCTGGGGCTCGGAAGACCACGCAAGCGACCCAATCGGGTTCGTGCTGACAAGGCGTACGACTCCCGCCGGAACCGTTCCTATCTGCGCAGACGCGGCATCAAGGCAACCATCCCGGTCCCCGCAGACCGCGCCCGGAACCGGCGGAGGCGCGGCTCCCGAAGTGGACGCCCACCGAAGTTCCACAAGACCGACTACCGCGAGCGTCACGCGGTCGAGTGTGGGATCAATCGCCTCAAGAAGCACCGGGCCATGGCAACGAGATATGAGACGCTCGCCGTCCGCCACGCATTGTCCAAGGTCAAAGTCATCATGGACGCTTGAGCGGTCGGTAAACACAATCTCGCGCCGCGGCCACTTCTCCGGCCGGCCGCCGCGGCGGATCTCGGCCGCCGGAGTCGGCAGCAGGGGCTCGATCAGGGCCCATTCGGCGTTCGTGATGTGCGAGGAATAGCGGCGATGACGCATGGCAGTTTGCCCTCCGGGCATTGCCGCGGGGCCGTCCACCGTCCAGGCGGCCCCCAACGGGTCAGGAAGAAACGACGAGATCGAGGTGGATGCGGAGCAGGCGGTGGACTCGCACCCGGCGGGGAAGCTGAACTGTGCCGTGCTGCTCGCCACACACGAGCCGGAGCTGACGGACTTCTACGCCGGGCTGGGCTTCACCGTGTCTCCCGACGGCATCGGGATCCCCACGCCCACGGGGTTCATCTGCCACGGCCCGATCAAGGGCTTTCGCTTCTCTGTGAGGCCGCTGCGCACCGGCGTCCAGATGAAGGCCATGCCACCCTGTACGGGCGACAACCGGTCCCCCAGGGCGTCGTGCCGCTGCCCCGCTGAGCGGGTGCCACCGGACGCAGCAGCGTCGTTGGGCACGGCATCACGTGCATGGACATCCGCCCGCCCAGCCGGCCTCGCTGTCGGCGCTCTGTGTCATTATGCGGACGCGTCCCAGGTGAGTGGGCCGCGCTCTACTGATTGCCAGGGGGTTGGGGATGGGCACGGGTACGGAGCCGGACGGCTCGTCCAGATCCAACGAGGAGTGGGAGCGGTTTCTGCGCGAGTCGGTGGCGGGTGTCGCCGACGCGCCCAAGGAGCCGTCGGCGCGGGCCCGCGACGTGGCGAAGCGGCTGCGCGCGGAGCCCGGCCGCGGCACGGAGGGCTGGCGCAGCTACACGCCCGCGCGGCCCAAGCGGCGCACGGGATGGTACGTGGTCGGGCTGCTGGCCTTGCTGGTCCTGCTGGTGGTGGCGCTCGCGCCGGGGCGGATCGTGGACCTGTTCGCCGGCACTGACTCCCAGCCGCTGGCGGCCGAGACCGCCCGCCCGACCCAGGCACCCCCGGCGGAGGCGGCCCAACAGCCCACCATGGAGGAGCCGTTCCGCGGCTCGCCGGCGGCGCGCTGGGCGAGCGGAGCGGCGGGGATCACCGTGCCGAAGGCCGGGGCGGTCGGCTGGATGAGCGCGACCGAGGTCGAGCGGGCCCTCGCCCGCAGCCGAGACTTCCTCGTGGCGTCCGGCCTGGACCGCGGGGTGCTGCGGGGCGAGCGCCCCGAGACGGCGATTGCACTGATCAACCCGCACCAGAAGGACGTCCAAGACCTTCTGAAAACCGCTTTCCGAACCCCGAGCGAGAAGAACGACCCCCTCCTCCTCTTCAGCCGCTTCCAGCCCTCCCGCACCCACCTGGTCGGCGACGTCGTGAAGACCCGGGGCCGGCTCACCTACCGGGAGGGCGAGCGCGGCGCGCTCCAGGTGACCGCGGACGTCACCTTCGTCTACCCGGTCACCCGAGCGGACGCGGGCGGCGACGACGAGATCGTGCGCACGATCGTCCGGCGCGAGCTGGTCCTGAGCTGGGACGACCCTGACAAGGTGATCACCGAGCCGGGCACGTTCTCGATCGTCTCGTACAAGTACGACATGACCAACGGCGGCTGCGGCGCCCCCACGGGCTACTTCACCCCGCCCTTCGGCACGGACCGCCGGGCGGACGAGGCCGGCACGGAGGTCGACCCGTACGACCGCAGCGCGCCGGTCGGGCGGGCCGAGTCCTCTGGGGACGAGTGCGCGAAGGCGACCCGGTCCTAGCGGGCGGTACTCGGTGGCGGCCACCCCAACCCCCAGGGCGATGAACATCCAGCCGCCGATCCGCCCCCAGCGCCAGCGCCAGGCCGGGCAGCGACATACACGAGCGCCAGCCGGCAGACGACGCCAATCGTGAGATCGGGCTGCGCTCAGTCAGCCACGTCCAGTACACAGCACCAGTTGCACTCGACAGCTCCGCGCTCAGTGCGTGCTTCTAAGCCTTGGAAGCGCAGGTCAGTGGCGTACAAGGGGAGTACTCGGGAAACACCGCCGTTCGCCGTACGGTCACCGTGACCGATGCGCGAACGGAACGTCTGGGGCTGCTGTGGCGCCCGGCCCGGGTGGGGCGGTGGTCCGTACCACCGTGGCCGGGGTCTTCGCGAAGACCACCGGGGAGAGCTCGAAGAAACCGCCTCGCCGCGCTCTCGTCCGCGAGGAAGCCAACATGGCCAGCATCCCATCCCTGTCCCGCGTCGTCATCGGCGGCGTGGACACCCGCAAGGACCTGCACGTCTCCGCCGTGATCGACACCGACGACCACGTCCTGAGCGCCGAAGCGTTCTCCACGGCCCAGGCGCTACAGCGCCCTGCTCGCCTGGGTGCGCACCTTCGGTGACGTCCGCCGTGTCGGCATCGAGGGCCCCGGCTCCTGTGCTCGAACACGAGCGGCACGAGTCGGTCGCTGGGCTCTTCGGTCGGCCCTGATGACACCGATGCCACGTCCAGGTTCAGGTTGGCTGCGGCACGGAACAGCTTCTACCTGCTGTCGAAGTGCCACATCACCAGCGAGGGGTCACACCCGGACCTGTCCGATAGCATGCGAATTGTCGCTTTCTGGTGGCCGTGCCGCGAACTCTGACAGGCGACCTCAAGGATCGGCGCCCGGGTGGCGGACCGCCGTGTACGCCGATTCGATCAACGGCCATAGCGCCACCGGAAGCACAGAGCCTCATTTACTCAACATGCGTTGATCGAACAGGAGCGATAGGGAGACCGCCATGAAGAGAAGCGCTCGGATCAGGCTGGGTGTCGCCGTCTCCGCAGCGGCCACCCTCGGCGCAACAGCGGCCGTGCCCGCCGTCCAGGCCGCGGGCCAGGACATCCACCAAACGTCCACCAGCACCTACGCCGGGATCCCCTCGGCGGTCAACCCCGACACCGACCTCGCCGCCCACACCCCCGGCACCCAGCGCCTCTGGAATGACTCCATCTACTTCACCAGCTGGATCAAGGCCGGCGGTCACAACTTCGGAGTGCTGGTACACACGCTGGACTTCCCCAACATAGACAACCGCATATGGCGAGTCACCGTCACCGACGAGGACACTGGCTGGCACAAGCTCTACGAATCCAAGGTTGCCCAAAAGGACTACTCCTGGAGCAAGAGGAAGCTCAACATCAAGGCGCCCGGACTGACCTGGACGGGCAACGCACAGAACATGGCGGTCAAAGCCGCCACCCCGTGGGGTGCCCTCAACTTCAACCTCAAGGCCCAAGGCCCGGCGCTGAAGTACGCCGGCACCGGCACCTTCGACCTGCTCGGCAGCCAGCAATACGAGTACGCTCTCCCGTCCATGCGCACCACCGGCACCCTGGCCGTCCAGGGCAAGACGCACGCGGTCTCCGGGGAATCCTGGCTCGACCGCCAGTGGGGGCCGGTGCCCCTGGACGACAAGACCATGCACTGGACCTGGATGAACCTCCGGCTCCCCAATGGCGACAAGCTCGCGATCTGGGACTACGCCAACAACAAGCGCGGGAACGCCTGGGCCACCGTCGTACACCCCGACGGCTCCTACAGCCTCGCAGAGGTCAAACCGCTGGCCAAGGGCGCTCACCGCACCTGGACCAGCCCCGTCAGCGGCAACTCCTACCCCACCCGCTGGAGCGTGGACATCCCCGCGCTCAAGACGCACCTCAACGTGCGCATCACGGGCACCGACGCACAGGAAGCCACTGGTAACCCGCGCGGATACGAAGGCACAGCCGCCTTCAACGGGACCTACGAAGGCAAGCAGGCCAGCGGCGTCAACTACGTCGAGATGGTGGGCAACTGGAAGGCCTGAACCCGCCTCTTGAAAGAGCGTTTTGCCTTGGCGAAGGTGTTGGTATGCCGGTCGAGGACGATGGCGGGGTGTTGGTCAAAGTAGAGGCAGTACAGCCAGCCCCGTCGAGGCCCATGGCTGTCTGACAAATCTGCGTGAACAGCGTCCTGACCTGTGGATCTAGGGCCTGTTGCGAAAGTGGGGTTGCCGTCCGAAGGGCGTGCCATGTGACAGGCGTCGCTTTGCGTCAGGCCCTGGAGGGTCGCTGTCCCGGGGAGCTGTCGGCCGAGAGCGGGAGACTGCGCAGCGACAGAGCGCTCGGCGGAGGTAGGGCCCCGTGAGTCGCCTCAGCGCGGAATGACTGGAGCAGGTACGCCACCAGGCGCCTGGAGGCAGCACTGTCATGCGGCAGCGCGTTTACCAGACCGCAGTGGGACAACAGGGCCACGGCGAGGTCGGAAGGGTGGAAGTCGGCCCGCAGTGCGCCCGCTGCCTGGGCTCTGCGGACCAGGGTCATGAGGTCCCGTTCGGCCCGTTCTCGGGCCTGCGCGTGTTCCACCGTGCTGTCCGGGAAGGCTGCGACGAACGCGGCCGGAAACCCCTGTTCCTCTCGCTGAAGCTCGCAGGCCGTCTCGACCAGACGCTGGAAGCCCCGCCAGGGGTCGGGGTCGGCCAGCGCCTCGGTGAGCGCTCGGGCGCAGGTCTCCATCTGCTGCGCGAACGCGGCCCGCACCAGGGTGTCCCGGGTCGGGAAACGCCGGTACAGCGTCGCCACGCCGACCCCGGCCCGTCGGGCCACGGTCGCCATGGGCGCGTCGATCCCGTGCTCGGCGAAGACCGCGCGGGCGGAGACGAGGATGCGCTCCTGGTTGCGCCGGGCGTCGGCCCGCAGCCTGGCCGGGCCCGCGATCCGAGAGGATTCCTCCACCACTGTTTCTCACCTCCGGTTCAAACGGACGATGTCGTCCGCTTAAGAGCCTACGCTCGGGGCCAGATCCCCTGCAAAGGCCACTGGTGGCGAAGGTGAGTACGATGGACGACCGCACGATGAGAGCAGTACTTTTCGACCGCTTCGGCGGCCCCGAGGTGCTGTACGTGGGCCGGGTACCACGCCCCGAACCGGCGCCCGGCGAGGTACTCGTGCGGGTGCGGGCGTTCAGCGTCAACGGCAGCGAAGTAGCGGCCCGTTCCGGCCGGCTTCGTCTCTTCACCGGACGGAAGTTCCCGCAGCGCGTCGGGTTGGACCTCACCGGTGAGGTTGCCGCACTCGGCGCCGGCGTGACGGACTTCGCGGTCGGCGATCGTGTGTGGGGCATCGTGGGCCGTACCGGATTCGGCAGCGCCGCCGAGTGCGTGACAGTCCGCGCCGAGCGGCTCGGCCGGGTTCCGGACGGACTGGATCTGGTGGCAGCCGCCGCGCTTCCGGTGGCAACCACGGCCATCACGGCGCTGCGCGACAAGGCCAGGCTGCGCCCCGGCGAACGACTGCTCGTACGGGGCGCTGCGGGCGGCGTCGGCAACGCCGCCGTCCAGCTCGGACAGGCATATGGTGCCGAGGTCACGGCCCTGGCCCGCGCCGCCAACCTTGACTTCGTCCGCATGCTCGGCGCCCACCACGCCATCGACCACCGGGCCGTTCCGCCGAGGGAACTGGGCCTGTTCGACGTGGTCTTCGACACCGCAGGCACCGACCTGCGGGCCTTCCGGCGCCTGCTGACGCCCGGCGGACGCATGGTCACCATCGCCTTCGACCCGGCACGGCCCGCCGCCTCACTCGGCTACATAGCCGCCAGCGCCGTACACGGACGCGGCCGGGTGCGCTTCTTCAGCGGCAACCCCACGCGGGCACTCTTCGACGACCTCGCCCGCCAGGTGGCGGAGGGTGGACTGCGCCCTGCGGTGGACAGGGGCTTCCCGCTGGAGGAGACAGCGGCGGCACACCGGGCGCTGGAGACGGGCGGGGTGCGGGGCAAGTACGTGGTCAGGGTCGACTGAAGCCTGTTGCACTGTGCTGGTTACAGCCACTCGTTGATGGCGGCGACCAACACGGTCGCTACGTAGCGAACAGCAAGTTCGTCGTATCTCGCGGCTACGGCCCGGTGCCTTTTCAACCAGTTGATCCCGCACTCCACCGCGTGACGTTCTCGGTAGTCGGTCTTATCGAACTTCGGGGGGCGACCGCCGCGGGAACCGAGCTTCTTACGGTTGCGGACTTGGTCGGCTTTTCCGGGATCGTGCAGCCGATGCCACGCCTTCGCAGGTAGCTACGGTTCGCTCGGGATCCGTAGGCCCTATCTGCCCGGACCTTGTCTGGCCGGGTACGCGGTCGCCCCTGGCCGGTGCGGGGCACTCGGATGGCATCGAGGACCGGCTGGAACTGCGGACTGTCATGCCGGTGGCCGGCAGTAACAAGCAGCGACAGTGGCTTCTGGCCCTGCTCAACCGCCAAATGGAGTTTGGTCGTCAGCCCGCCGCGCGAGTGCCCGAGGCCGTGGTCGTCGGGCTCGACGTCGACGCCGCCGGGAGGCTCCTTTTGCAGTTCCCCTTTTTACGCGCCCCAGCGGCGCGCTGATGCGCTCGGGCAATGGTGGAGTCCACACTGACGTCCCAGGTCATGAGGCCCTTCACGTCGGCCTCGGCCTGCAACTGCTCGAAGAGCCTCTTCCAGGTGCCATTGCGCTGCCAGCGTCGGAACAGGTCGTGGACCCGGTCCCACGGCCCATATCGTTCCGGAACATCCCGCCACGGTGCACCGGTCCTGGTCCTCCACCGTATACCGTCGATCAGCTGCCGACGTGTCCACGTCGGCGGCCGACCCGGCTTCTTCCCACGTGGCAGCAACGGCTCAAGCTTTGCCCACTGGCCATTCGTCAGGTTGCCTCGCCCCACGGCTCTTGATCATCTACGACCTTGATCAATTTTCGCAACAGGCCTTAGTCCCGCATCAGACAACGTTCGCCCTGGGCGGTCTGCCACGATGACTCCATGGACGAAGAAGTCATTCCCATTCTTCGCGTCGAGGACGCCGCGGCGGCGGTCGCTTGGTACGAGCGGCTGGGCTTCGCCAAGCAGTGGGAACACCGCTTCGAACCGGGACTTCCCGCGTTCGTCGAGGTCGCCCGGGGCAGGATGCGGTTGTTCTTGTCGGAGCACAAGGGCGATGCCCGACCCGACACGTTGGTCTACCTCCGCATTCGTGATGTCGAGGCCATCGCCTCCGGGTTCGGTGTGCAGATCAAGGACGCTCCGTGGGCGCGTGAGATTGAGCTGCGCGACCCTGACGGCAACCGGCTGCGGATCGGAACGCCGACGGAATGACACTCGCCGGCAGCGCGCGGCAGGGAAGCTGAGCTGGTGGCTGAGCGAGTGTGCGTCCGCGAGATCGATGACGACGAGGGGAAGGGCCTGCTGCGGATCATCCGCAGAGGCAGCGGGTCGGTGGTGACCTGGCGGCGGTCCCAGATGGTGCGGCTGTCCGTGCAGGGCATGTCCGTCGCGAAGATCGCCGGGGTGACGTTCACCAGCGCGGAGCGGGTCCGGGATGTGATCCACAACTTCAACGCCGACGGCTTCGACTCCCTCTAACCTGAGTACAGAGGCGGTCGACCCAGGGAATTCACCCTGCCCGAGCGGCGGGAGATCAAGACGATCGCCAAGTCCAGGCCGGCCGAGCACGGTCTGCCGTTCTCGGCTTGGAGCCCGGTCAAGCCGGCCGACGTCCTGGTCGCCGAGGGAGTGGTCGACGACATCAGCCACGAGGGCTTTCGGGTCCTGCTCCGCGAGGAGGGTGGTCGTTTCAACGCGTAAAGACCTGGAAGATCTCCCGCGATCCCGACTATGCCGCCAAGAAGGCCCGCGTCGAGCATCTCTACGCGATCGTCGACGGCGAGGTCATACCCGGGGAAGACGAGCCCGAAGTCGTCTTACGCCTGGACGAGTTCGGCCCGCTCAACCTCCAGCACCACCCCGGCCGACAGCGGGCCGAGCGCGGCGGACGACGCCTCGCCGGATCGTCGGACGCTAGGAGTTCGCCGCTTTCGCGGCAGCTGGCAGGAGCGCCCTGCCCGTCCGGTTCGACGAGTTCCGGAATATCACCGTCCACCACGCTGCCGACCCCGAGGTGATCGTCGCCGAATACGAGGTGACGGGAAGGGTCACCACGACCGACCGCAGTGCGAGCGCCGCATTCGTTCTGGTCCTCCGGGTCCGGGGCGGCCGCGTCGTGCACTGGCGCGAATACCAGGACGTCACGGGCATAGCACAGGCGCTGTCACATCAACGCTGACCTTCGTCCCGCACCGGCAAAGGCTGCCGGTGCATGTTGATCTGGCTTTCCGGCGTCGTCGCAGATGATCTGGTCCGCTGACTTGTTCGATTGGAGGTGTCACACGTTTGGGTGGCCCCTTTCCCGTTTCGGGCGCTGGGTTCCGCGGCATGGTCCACGTTCGCATTGCAGGGGTCGCTGGCGGCTGGCAGAGCTGTCCGTGGGCCAGTCCGCCGCAGCACTCCCCGCCTGGGAGTACGCATCGGGCGTTCAGGTGAGGTTCGTCGGTGTCGACGGCATCGGGCGGCTCGGGCCGCCGGCTCGCTACTGAAACGATCCCGTCGAACGTGCCTTACCGGCCCGGAAGTTCGCCGCGTTCAAGGGACAGGGGAACTTCACAGGCGACTCCTGGGCGGAGCAGGGCTCTGGCCCGTCTGCTCGGCATCGGACGGTGTAGACCCCCAGGGTTCGCGGCCGGGGCCGTGGGCCCAGCCCCTGTCCTGTCCGACACCATCGCCGCGCGTCGGCGGCAGAGCGTGCCCGGCTCGGCTCCCTGTGGCACCGCTCAGAAGCCGCAGTGTGTCGTCTCGTGCGGCAGGCCGCGCTGAGGAAAACTGGCTGCCGGGGACAACCGCCCGGCGAAAGGGACCGCAGGATGACCATGGACGCTCAGCCGGCTCCCGTTCGGGTGCTGGTATTCGGCGCTGCACTGCGTGCCGGGTCCACCAACGCGCGACTCGCCTCGCTGGCGGCGAACCTGATCGCCGAGACCGGTGCCGATGTCGACCTGGCCAGGATGCGGGATTTCGACATGCCGCTGTACGACGGGGATGTGGAGGATTCCGAAGGGCTGCCCGCCGGTGCCCTGGCCCTGTGCGAAAGGATCAAGCGGTGCGATGCGTTCGTGATCTCGTCGCCCGAGTACAACGCCTCCGTTCCAGGACTGCTGAAGAACGCCATCGACTGGGTCTCCCGAGTACGGCCGCAGCCGTTCAAGACCAAGCACGCGCTGCTGGTCTCGTCCTCCCCGTCGATGGTTGGCGGCAACCGCGGCCTGTGGGCGCTACGGGTCCCGCTGGAACACCTGGGCACACGGGTCTACCCCGACATGTTCAGCCTGCCCCGCGCACACGAGGCCTTCACTGAGGACGGCCGACTCACCCACCCCGGCTCCCAAGAGCGGCTCGCCGCGACCATCTGCGGGTTCATGCAGCTGGTACGCGCCGACGTGGAGTTCGTGTGCCTGCAGCGCCGCTGGTACGAGTTCCCCGGCGATCGCACCGACGCACTGGTCACCCACCGGAGTGAGGACTGACCCGCGTTTGCTGACCTGCTGTCGCACAGTTCCCAGCGAGAGCCGGGCGCCCAATCCGAGTGACAACAGGCTTGCCTATGTGGCGCCTATCGCGCGTCGGCTCGGGCGCCCCGCCAAGTACGACTCTCGGAACCCTCCAATTACGGCGCTCAGTCACACCTCCGGGCGACACTCCGGACGCTGACCCAGCCCACGAAATTCGAACAGACACATCATTTCAGCCATGGTCAGACCTGACTTCCCCGCAGCCCCTGCTCGCCGCACAGCAAGAACTCCACGAAACCGCCGCCGCACGGTCGGCCCTGTACGGCCGCCTGCCCAGGTCGGTCGGAGCACACGGCGGCTCCAAGGACGCGAACGCCGGGCGCCCGCGGGAACCTCCCGCGAGCGAGGGCTGATCCCAGGAAGCAACTGGAGCTGGCCGGCAGCGTGTCAACGCACGCCTTCTGGACCACGCTGGAGAGACCGGCCCGCGTCACCGCACCGATGATGATCAAGCACGCCCGCGACACACCCGTCGCATATCGGTCACAGACACCGTCGGCCCCGACGATCCGGAGCCGGACAGGCCCGGCCCGCCGGAGTGGGTCGCCCTGCCCGACAGCCAGAGCGCGACCGCCCAATTCAAAGGCACCGGCTTGGCATTCCTGTCCAACGCCAAGAGCCGCTGCGGGAACTCACTGCCGACAAACTCCAGACCTTGGCCGGCCTCGGGCTCGAATGGGCACGCTGAACAGGCGGTGCGGCCTGGCTGGGCCGAAGCGGATCGGCGGGGGCCGGGAGCGCCTTCTCCCACTCTCGCCTGAACATCTGCCATGGGCAGACTCCGTCGGCCACGTATCGCGCCAACGGTAATGCCGGTCACCGCCCGCTCCTGACGGGAGAGACGCCTCCAGAAGAGAACATCCTCTCCGGCGCCAGTTCGTGTTGAAGTCCTGACAGTACCGCCACGAGATGTTTATCAGTTGTTCATCTGGCGCCGCCAACGTCCACGCACGTGGAACACTCCCCTTTTCTTCCTCCAGCGCTGAGCGCGGCGACGCGTCGACGCTTCCTCACAGTCACGGGTGCCGCCGCCGGGCTCGCTCTTTCCGGCATGCTGCCCGGGATCAGCCCCGCCACCGCCGCGACCACCTCCGCCACCAAGCAGGACCCGTTCACGCTCGGAGTCGCCTCCGGCGACCCGCTGCCGGACGGTGTCGTGCTGTGGACCCGTCTCGCCCCTGACCCGCTGGCGCCCTTCGGCGGCATGGATCGGCGGACCTACTCGGTCCAGTGGGAGATCGCTGCCGACGAGCGCTTCAGCCGGGTGGTCCAACGCGGTACGGCGAAGGCCTCACCCGAGTACGGCCACTCCGTCCATGTGGACGTCCGCGGCCTCCAGCCGGCCCGCGACTACTACTACCGCTTCCGCACCGGCGGGTTCGTCAGCCCGGCCGCCCGGACGAAGACCGCTCCGGCGCCGGACCAGCTGCTGCCGAGCATGACCCTCGCCTTCGCCTCCTGCCAGGCCATCTGGGAGGGCTGGTTCACCGCCCACCGCGACCTGGCCGCCCGACACCACGACGTGGTGCTGTTCCTCGGGGACTACATCTACGAGTTCGGCAACGACCGCGGCGTCCGCCCCGGCGACGACGACCCGCTGCGGACCCGCCAGACCGTCACCCTGGACGAGTACCGCCAGCGTTACGCGTACTACAAGACCGACCCGGACCTGCAGGCGGCGCACCACACCGCCCCGTGGATCGCGGTCTTCGACGACCACGAGGTCGTCGACAACTGGGCCGACCGGTACGCCGGGAGCACGCCCCCCGACGAGTTCCTGGTCCGGCGGGCCAACGCGTTCCGCGCCTACTGGGAGAACCTGCCGCTGCGTGCACCGCAGTTCCCGACCGGCCCCGAGATGCAGCTCTACCGCCGCCTGCGGTACGGGCGGCTGGCTGAGTTCTCCATGCTCGACACCCGCCAGTACCGCAACGACCAGGTGAATGGCGACGGCATCAAGGCGCCCAACGAGGCCACGGCCGACCCCACCCGCTCCATCCTCGGCTTCCCCCAGGAGAGATGGCTGCTCGACGGCCTCACCGCGTCGCAGTCCACCTGGAACGTCCTCGGCCACCAGACCGCCATCACTCTCCTCGACACGGTCTCCGGCCCCGGCGTGGGCGTCCCGATGGACGCCTGGGACGGGTACAGCGCATCGCGCGACCGCCTCCTCGGCGGCATCGACGAGCGCGGCATCCAGAACGTGGTGAGCCTCGCCGGCGACCTGCACCGCACGGTGGTCAGCGACCTCGCGCTCGACTTCACCGACCCGGACTCGAAGGTCGTCGCCACCGAGTTCGTCGGCACCTCCATCTCTTCGGCGCGGGACGGCGAGGACCTGGACGCCGGCGGGCGGGTACTGCTCGAGGAGAACCCGCACATGAAGTTCGGCAACTTCCAGCGGGGCTACGTCAGTTGCGAGATAACGCCGGACCGCTGGATATCCGAGTTCCGGGTGTGCGACCGGGTCACGGTGCCCGAAGGCACCATGAGCACCCGCACCAAGCTCGCCGTCGAGAGCGGCGTCGCCGCCATTCAGCAGGCCTGAGAAGAGGAACGACCATGAACAAGACCCTGACCGCCGCCGCGGTCGCGGGCGTGCTGACCGCCGGCGTGACCCTCGCCGCTCCCGCGGAGAGCGCCGTCGCCGCCCCGGGCGGCAAGGCCCGCTCGAACGTCGTGATGTGGGCCTCGCCCGCCGCGGTGTCCGCCAGCGAACTGCCGTGCCTGCCCACCTCGATCTCGGTGACCCTGACCAACACCGGCACCGAACCGGTCTTCGCAGACGCCACCCTGAAAGCCGAGGCGCCGCTCGTCCTCTCCGACACGATCTTCCAAACGTACCTGCCGCCCAATAGCCCGGCCCAACCGGTGTCCAAGTCGTTCGGCGTGCTCGTTCCGCGCGGGACGAAACCGGGGACGTACGACGTCACCGTGACCAGCGGCAAGCAGAAGGAGGTCGTCCCGGTCACGGTCCAGCCGGTCCCCGAGCGCGGGCCCGGGACCAACCTCGCCTACGGCGAGCAGGCCATCGCCTCCTCCACGCATGGCAACTTCACGCTCTGCGGCGCCGTCGACGGTGACAAGGACCAGAGCCACTGGGACACCCTGACCGGCTGGAACGACGGCACCCGGGACGTCTTCCCCGACTGGTACGGCGTGGAGTGGCCGACGGTCCAGACGGTCGACCGGACCGAGCTCTGGACCAAGACGCCCGCCGCCACGAGCGGTATCCGGGACTTCGATATCCAGGTCCGTGACGGCGACACCTGGCGCACCGTCGCGCAGGTCGTGGGCAACGCCGAGGAGCACGTCGTCACCACGTTCCCCGCCGAGCAGACCGACGCGGTACGCGTCTTGATCAACTTCGCCCGCAGCAACTACTCGCGTCTCGTCGAACTCGAGGTCTACGGCCCGCAGTAGAAATCCGAGCACGACGCCGGGGCGTCCCGTCTGTCGGCCCAACGGGCTGGGGCGTCCCGGCGCCCGTACTCGACGTCTTCCCCCAGGAGGCGGAACCATAGAACTCGGATGCCCTCATCGCTCCGGCATCACCCGCTGCAGACCGCGCGAGTCCGGGAAGCGCGTTATCGAGCGGCCTGGGGCCTCTCCTGAGCGACCGGGACAAGGGTGTCGCAGGTCGAGTCTGCGTTCAAGACGATCAGGAGCCGGTTCTCCGGGCGCATCGCCCGCTACTGACGGAGCAGATGACCGAGTGGCGAGAAGCACTGATGCCTCTCCACGGAGGGGTACCCGTGGAGCAAGGTACCGGCATCGGAGCTCACGCGAGGTCGGGTCGAACAGGGACTCGGTGGATCGGCCGGTTCCTGATCGCGTGCGGTGTCTTCCTCGTACCCTCGTGGTGCCTGATCGCGACCGAACCGGCAACCAGCTCGGCTGCCGCACACCGGCGGGTGACCTGGGTCGTCATCGACGGCCTGGAGGCAGGCGGACCTGATCGCGCTGGGCACGCTTCTGGCCCGTGGCAACAGGCCACACGCCGTACTGGCCTCCGCCGCCGCCGTACTGCCCACGATGGACGCCTGGCCGGACATCACCACGGCTTCCGGCGGAAGTGAACTCGCGGCCAATCTTGTACTCTTGTACTGGCACTCGCCGCGGAGTTGCCTGTGGCGGCACTCTGCGCAGGGCTGGCAATACGGGAGAAACGGCGGTGGGCATAGCTCCCGCCGACGGCCCCGGCGGCAGGGGCCCGCGCCGACCGACGCGTCCCCGGCACCCGGGCGCACTCGACACAGGCATTCAAGCAGCTCGACCCCACAGACCGGGGAGAACGCCCACGACGGCACCGGCCCCTGCCCGCCCCGTACGGCTGGCCTGCCCTGCTCGGTGTCACCGGCGCCGGGCACGACGACGCGCGTCGTGTGCCTGCGGCAGGCACTACAACTAGACCTGCCGCAGTTCTCCGGTGGAACCGCTCCTCAACTGCGAGAAGGACCCCGAACCGTTCACCACAACCCGACACAGCCTTATCCGCAGCCTCGCTCAGAACGCCGGAAATCAGGGTGACCGTCGCCAGCGAGGGCGAACCCAGAGCACTCAGTTCGGGCGCGGAACTCACGACGTACCGCATCATGCAAGAGACGCGCAGACATACGGTTCACATACACCGCCGGCCTGGTGATGGTGGCCGTTACGAACAATGGCGCTCCCATGGCTCCCCCTCCCCCACGCCGAAACGGCACTGCCCGGCCCTCATCGCGATGAGTGCGCCCCATACTCCAGCCGCAGAACGTGATCTTGCTGATTGGGCCGCTGCATCCGCGCCATCCACAAGCTTCCCTTCCACTGCTGCGGCTCCCCGCCGCGCGTCCCTTAACCGTGGGTTCGCAATTCGAGAAGCTCCGGGGCAAGGATGGTGATCGTGTGGCGATTGACCTCGATCAGGCCGTCCCGGCGGAGCCGGGAGAGTGCACGGTTGACCGTCACCCTGGTGACACCCAGGAGGTCGGCCAAGACCTGCTGGGTACCTGGCAAGAAGATGCATCCCCTTGCATCTGATGCGCCCTCGTTCAGCAGCCAAGCCGCCAGTCTGGCCTCTGCGGGCATTGTCGCAGTGATGGTGATCTTTTCTTGGTGACTTCGCGCTTGGCTGGCGAGAACGCGCAGTACATGCCTACGTACAGAAGGCGCATCGTCAATTATGTTCAGGAAGCGGTCACGCGGCAGCATCCGAACCGAACACGGAATGAGCGAGGTGAGGGTGGCGGTGTGTCCGTGGCCATCGATCACGGCAACCTTGTCGAGCGCGCAAGGGCCGGCCCACTCGCCGAAGCGGACGACCCGGCCCGAACGCGTGGTAGCGGTGGCGGCCACCCGACCACGCAGCAGCAGCACGAGATGCGACGCAGGATCACCTGCATTGCGCAGCGCATGTCCGGCTGGGTAGCCGCGTGCAAGCGAATCATCCCAGAGGGCGCGCAACTGGTTGTCCGACAACCCGGCCAACAGCGGAATCTCGCCCAGTGAGCGCCACTCCGCCGCAGCTGCAGTATCGCCTGATACAGATCCCGGCATCCTCAGAACCTACCCTCGGGCGCATGCTGATCGTCGAACTTGCATTCACCGCCACCTCAGAGCGCCTCGCGGCACGTCCCGCGCATCGTGTGCTCCTCCAGCGCCTTCATGAAGAGGGCCTTCTCGTCACCGCAGGTCCGTGGGCAGACGACACAGGTGCGCTACTTGTCTTCGATACGGAACGCGGGAAGCTGGACCGCCTGCTTGAAACCGATCCGTACTACCGCACACCCGGAGTCGAGGTGCTCGGCGTCCGCGAGTGGGCGCCGGTGGTCGGTCGGGAACGGCTGATTCACGACCACGCCTGAGCGGCGGCTTGTCGCCGGTAACGGCTGGCCTGGGCCCGGGCCTGATGACGGCGTCGCCAGACGGACCAGCCGAGCCGGTGCGCCGCATCGTGCACGGGCCGCATGACGAACGCCGTGAACAGCCGCTGGACCTCGTTGCAGGTGAGCGGGACCACTCCGTCCGGGGCGGGATGGGGCGGGCGTGTTCGTCAGCGCAGCCCTGGTACCTGGCCCTTGCCCTGGCCCGCGTCGCCGACACCCACGCCGACAACGAACACCCCGGCCGAGCACACCAGCACCGCGCCGAAGCCCTCACCCTCCTCCCTCCCCCTCATCCAGATCGGTGCGAGCCGGATCGCGCAGAGGCTTCAGGCCGCCGCCCACCAAGGTGGCGGAAGCCGTAGCCGTGTCCTGGGGCCAGGCGCGGCTTGGCCCCGGTGTGGGTTCGAGAAGCGTCCTTGGGGGTTCCTGGCCGGGGCCAGCCCGGCTGGTCACTGGTGCGGGCGCCGACTGCCGGCTCCTGTGGCTGATGCCGATTCGGGTGTTCTTCTCACCGTCGTGCTCGAGGTAAGGGACGGTCTCCGGCCGGCCGGATCGTCCGATGTCCAGGCAATCGCCCCCTCGGGACGTTCTGGGCGGAGCCGTACAGCGGAGCCCAGGGGCGGCCTCCCCGTCCCTGCGCGCAGCGGGGCGGGAGGCTGGAGTCGGCCCTTGCGGCGTGAACCCGCTCAACGCAACGCCGCCTTCGCCGCCCGGGACGCCACCGGCGGGCTTCGGCGCTGACGTCGGCCGGACATTCTCGGGTTATGACGGTCGCCCACCGAACTGCCAGTTGTGCACCTCAATGTCGGCGTACCGGTCCGCGGTCAGGATGGCGCGGGCCGTGTCCGGGTCCGGCGCCCGGACCAGTGCCGCAGTGCCGAGCCAGGTGGCGCCGTCGTCGGACAGCAGCGGCCCGTAGGCGATCAGTTCATCCCGGACGGGCGGTGCGGCGAGGTCGGTGGCCTGCCCCGTGCCGAGGCCGATCACCAGGTACCGGTTGCCGCCGGTCCGGCCGCCAGGGAAGTCCCACATGGTGCGGCCCAGGGTGTTGCGCCACCGTCGCAGCAGTACGTCCCGGTAGACGCCGGCCTGGTAGTTCGGCTCGTCAAAGGCGAAGGCGCGGGCAGCGGCTGGATCGGGCAGGTCGAGGATGTGCACGCTTCCGGTGGGGGTGTCGCCGTCGTCGGCGAGGGTCGGGCCCCGGGCGATCATCTCCTTCGCGTACTGGTCCATATATGACCAATGCTCTTCCAGTAGCTCGTCGCGCAGTGGCAGGGAGCCGGGCCGGTCGCGGTGGTAGCAGAGGAACTCCATGTCTACAGGATCTCTTCAAGGAGATCATCAGGGCGAGCGAGTTTCACTGTGATGACCGTTCCGCAGCACCATCCGGAAGCACGCGTACCGATGCCGAGTAGCTGATGGCTGACTTCTCGTCGATGCCGGTGACGGGGACGAGGGCTTCTTCAGGCTGGCGGTCGGCTCGGAGCCGTTCGAGGGTGGCGGTGAGGTTGCGGGTGACCCGGGTGGTCCACGGCATGCCTGCCGGGCCGCGCGAGGCGGCGGTCTTCTGGGTGATCAGCGGGCGGGTGCTGGCTGTGCCCGGCTGACGGCTGCGGCGGCAGTCGAGCCAGTCCGGGCAGCACGGCGGGTGGGTTCGTCGAACGGGGCGGATCAGGCCGCGCCACACCGCCGAACTTTGCTCACGGTGAGTCGCCGCTGGTCCGGAGCGCGGGGGTGGGATCGTCCAGCGCATGGTTGTCCGGCCTTCGAGATCAGGTTGAAGAGTCGCGAGACGCCCGGAGCGGCGTACACCGCGATGTCTCATTGCGTGGTCGCCGCTGTCCCAGTTGATCCCCAGGACCGGGCTTCCTTGCGACTTCGGTGGCGCCGAGATGTGAAGGGGGTGGGTCTGGCTCGCGCGGTCCCGGCACCGGCACCACCTGCGTGCGGTCCCTGGAGCGATACGCCCGCCCCGGCGTGGGCGCCGCCGCCGGGGCTGTGCCGCACACCGGTGCCCCGGCACACGGGGAGACATGGCAGTCGAGTGCGCCTTGTGAGCGGCCAGTAGACTCGACGGCTGTGGCGGACACCCAGTACGAAGACCTGTTGCGGCTGGTACTCACCTCCGGGACGGCCAAAGCCGACCGGACGGGCACTGGCACCCGAAGTGTCTTCGGGCACCAACTGCGCTACGACCTCTCGCGGGGGTTCCCGCTGATCACCACCAAAAAGGTGCATCTCAGGTCCATCGTGTACGAACTGCTGTGGTTCCTGCGAGGCGACTCGAACGTCGGCTGGCTGCATGAGCACGGCATCACCATCTGGGACGAATGGGCCGACGCGAACGGCGAGCTCGGTCCGGTCTACGGCGCGCAGTGGCGTTCTTGGCCCGCCCCGGACGGCAGGCACATCGACCAGGTCAGCGAGGTTCTCGACACTCTGCGCCGGGACCCGGACTCCCGCCGGATGATCGTCTCCGCCTGGAACGTCGCCGAGCTGGCCAAGATGGCTCTCGCGCCGTGTCATGCCTTCTTCCAGTTCTACGTCGCCGACGGCAAGCTCTCCTGCCAGCTGTACCAGCGCAGCGCGGACCTGTTCCTCGGCGTCCCGTTCAACATCGCCAGCTATGCCCTGCTCACGCACATGGTGGCGCAGCAGGTCGGCCTCGAACCGGGTGACTTCATCTGGACCGGCGGCGACTGCCACATCTATGACAACCATGTCGAGCAGGTGACCGAGCAGCTCTCGCGCACCCCGTTCGAGTTCCCGGGACTGCGTCTGCGTCAAGCCGACTCGCTTTTCGAATACGCCTACTCCGACGTGGAAGTGCTCGACTACCAGCACCACCCGGCCATCAAAGCCCCGGTCGCCGTGTGAACGTCGGGCTGATCTGGGCGCAGAACGGGGGATTCGCTGCCTCCGCGATCCCGCCTGCTGTCCGGCAGACGCAACATCGTGGTGACCCGTGACCCACAGTGGGCGGCCAACAGCGCCGAGCGTGCCGGGTCCATCGCCCAGGCCCTGGAACCTGCCGCCGAGCCGTCGGAGCCGGCGGCTGCCCCTGCCGTGGCATGGGTGGTCGGCGGCGGGGAAATCTAACGTCTGGATTCAAAATGGCGGGGACGCTCGCGCCCTCGGAACGGCTGGGCGTCGTGTCCGGCATGGTCATGGTCGCTACCGGGCGGTGATCCTGAAGTTCGTGCATTCAGCCGTACTCAAGTCCACCAACATGGTCATCGACGGAGAAACAGCGAACTCGGCCAATGGAGCTCACAGCTACATCGCGATGTGGCCGGGTGGCGTACGGCGGAGGCGGACGGGATACCCGCCAGGGCACGGACCTGATCACAGGAAGATGGAGTTGTAGCCGCAGGTGAGGTAGCGACCGGCGACAGCTGAAGACGAGCCCATCACTATCGGACCCCAAGTCGAGGGAGCCGTTGATGGGCGCGCTCTCCAGTTGCACAAAACCGCTCGCAGTTGGCAGCCACCGGCGCGATGCTGTCACGATGCCTGCAGAGACCACTTACCACGACGAACTCGGCGACTACTTCGCGAAGAACGCCGACACCAGCCCCTACAACGCGCACACCGACCGGCCCGCGATGCTCGCACTTGCGGGGGACGTTGCCGGGCTGAAGGTTCTCGACGTCGGCTGCGGGGCCGGGCACTACGCGGCCGAACTCCTGGCGGGTGGTGCCGAGGTAGTCGGAATCGACGGTAGCGCGACTCTGCTGAGTCACGCGCGGGAGCGATTGGGCAATCGGGCCGAACTGCGCATGCACGATGCCGAGAAGCCGTTGGACTTCATCGACGACGCGTCGTTCGACGGAGTCATGTGCGCGTTGACGCTCCACCATATCGCCGACCGGCCGCGTCTCCTCGGCGAGCTACAACGCGTCCTGCGTCCGGGCGGATGGCTGCTGGTCTCGACGACCCACCCGACGGCTGACTGGCTGAAATTCGGTGGTTCGTACTACGCCGACGACTGGGTTGACCGCCCTCTCGCCGGAGGCCCGTTGGCAATCCGCTACCAACGCATGCCGCTGGAATCGTTCCTGAACGAGCTGCTGGCCGCCGGGTTCATACTTGAAAGGCTCATCGAGCCTCGCCCGAGGCCTGGCCTGCAAGATCTCGACGAGACGGCCTACAACAAGCTCCACCAGGCTCCGTGCTTCCTTGCGGTCAGGCTCCTGCGGCCCTGACCGCACGCAATCCCTGCCTCCCGGCGAACGCGCACAGTCACGACTCCGTCTCCCAAGCGCCAGAACTGGAGACACAGGCATATGGGCGCCACGGTGAACCAGCTGCGCGCTGACGGCTCCGATGTCCGCGACGAGGACGTGCCCGCCTCTC
Source organism: Streptomyces sp. NPDC097640 (assembly GCF_040302705.1). Lineage (NCBI taxonomy): Bacteria > Bacillati > Actinomycetota > Actinomycetes > Kitasatosporales > Streptomycetaceae > Streptomyces > Streptomyces sp. NPDC097640. Next base: position 83,625 of record NZ_JBEOSB010000036.1, on the reverse strand, counting down.
ATCGTTCGTGCGGCACCACATCAACATGCTCGGGCGCCATCCGTTCCAGCTCCCCGAGCCGGCGGGCGGCCCGCGCCCGCTGCGCAACAAGGACGCATCGACGACGGACGGCATCATCGGCTCGTCGTGGTCGTGGCCAACTTGACCAAGGAATACCTGCTGGTCAGCGACCCAGAAGGGGTTCCGGGAGCCGTCTCGCCCGCCGGGGCCGTGACGGCTTCGCGGCCCTGTCCGTCCCGTGGGCGGGCGACGGTGGGGTGTGGGGGCCGGCGGTCAGGCGGTGTGTCATCAGGGTGACGGCGACGATGAAAGGCGCGAGAGGGTCATAGCCGTGTGGCTGTGCGGATCAGCCCCGCGAGGGCGAGGGAGCGGCTGTGCGCGGGCCAGGCGATGTGGGTGACGACGGGAGGTGCGTCGGTCAGGGGGACGGCGGTGTGCTCGGCCCACAACCAGGCGCGGGCGGAGTCGGGGAAGACGGCCACGGTGCGTCCGAGGGCGATCAGCTGGGCCAGCTGCGTCTGATCGTGGATCTCGGGGCCCGGGCCGGGTGGGTACGTACCGTCGCGGGACCAACGGGCGAGCGGAAGATCGGGGATGTCGCCGACGTCGGCCAGGGACAGAGTCTTGTGCGCGGCGAGCGGGTGCCCGGCGGGCAGGATGGCGATCTGCCCCTCGGTCATCAGTTCCTCGCTGTCGAACCCGGCGAGGGAGTTGAACGGCGCGTGCATGAGCGCCACATCGGCGCGGCCATCGCGCAGCATCTCTCCCTGCTCGCACGTGCCGCTCGGCAGCACCTCGATCTCGGCGGCGTCGGGCTCGGCCGCGTAGGCGTCGAGGAGCTTGTGCAGCAGTTCGTGGGACGCGGCGGCCTTCACCGCCAGCACCAGGCGGTTGCGGGCGCCGCCCGGGCTGTCGGCGCCACCGGCGCGGCGGGTGCGGCGAGCGGCGGCGGTGGCCGCGTCGAGGGCTGCGCGGCCCTCGTGCAGCAGCATCTCTCCGGCGCCGGTCAGGGCGACGCCGCGGCGGTTGCGTTCCAGCAGACGGACGCCGAGGCGCCGCTCGAGCTGCTGGATCGCCCGGGACAACGGTGGCTGGGCCATGCCGAGGCGCTCGGCGGCGCGGCCGAAGTGCAGTTCCTCGGCGACGGCGATGAAGTACCTCAGCTCGCGGGTCTCCAGGGTGTCCACGGCCACAGCATAGCCCGGTGATACCTGCCGGGTATGACAGGGCACCGTGTCGGTATTGGATGTGCCGCTCGTCGGCAAGCGAACATCGACGGCATGGGCGAAGCGAAGTCCGCGCCGGTGGCCGGCGCGGATGAGGGGTGCCGTTGGCGAACGGCGCACCAGGTGGAAGACAGCCCTCTTGCAGTATCCGGCTCAGCAGGAAGGTCACAGACATGAACACACCCTCCGCTCCACTGCCTGGCGGCACCTGGCCCCTGGGCGATCTGACCGTCACCCGCTTCGGCTACGGCGCCATGCAGCTCGCCGGCCCCGGGGTCATGGGCCCGCCCGCCGACCACGACGGTGCGCTCGCCGTCCTGCGCGAGGCCACCGCCCTCGGGGTCACCCATATCGACACCGCGGGCGCATACGGACCACGCGTCACCAACCATCTGATCCGTGAAGCGCTGCACCCCTATCCCGCATCGCTGCACATCGTGACCAAGGTCGGCGCGGTCCGCGATCAGCAGGGCGGCTGGATTCCCGCCCGGCAGCCCGAGGACCTGCGCCGCGCCGTCCGCGAGAACCTTGAGGACCTCGGCCTCGATTCGCTCGATGTGGTCAACCTCCGGCTCGGCGACGCCCAGGGCCCCCGGCCCGGCTCACTCGCCGAGCCCCTCGAGGCCCTGGTCGAACTCCAGCGGCAGGGCCTGATCCGACACCTTGGAGTGAGCAACGCGACGGCGGAACAGGTCGCCGAGGCGCAGGCGATCGCGCCGATCGTGTGCGTCCAGAACATGTACAACCTCGCCTACCGCCAGGACGACGAGCTGATCGACGACCTCGCCGAGAAGGGCATCGCCTACGTGCCCTTCTTCCCGCTCGGCGGCTTCACCCCGCTGCAGTCCACGGCGCTTTCCGCCGTGGCCACCCGGCTGGATGCGACTCCGATGTCGGTCGCCCTGGCCTGGCTGCTGCGGCGGTCGCCGAACATCCTGCTCATCCCCGGCACCTCGTCGGTGGCACATCTGCGCGAGAACGTCGCCGGCGCGGGACTCTCATTCTCCGACGAGGATCTCGCCGAGTTGGACAACATCGGCCACTAGCGGGACGCAGCCCGGCCCCCCAGCAAGGCCAAGGGGCGGTGGCGGATGATGTGGTGGCGGACGCGCACCTGTTGCAGGCCCGGGCGGACCGTGGGGTCGATGCCGAGGAATCCGCGGAGGTCGACGTCGCCTTCGAGCTCGAGGCGGAAACTCTTCAGCTCCACACCCTTGGCGGCGGCGTTGGCGGCGAGCGTGACGGTGTAGCAGCCGGCGAGTGCCTGCAACAGGTACTCCGCGGGTGAGACGGCCGTGTCGGTGCCCAGCAGCGGGGCGGGTTCGTCGCTCCTCATCACGTATCGCGCGACGCGCTTGTCGTCACGCTCGCCGCCCGCGGTCAGCGGGCCGGTCTGCGCGGTGAGCCGACAGCCGCCCTGCCACGAACCGTTGACCGAGAACGTGGCCCGGCCGAGCTCCGGGTTGGCCCGGACAGCGGCCGTGGTGTCCCGCAGTGCCTGGACGTCGATGTCGTTGATCAGGGACATGGGTGCTGGTTCCCTCGGCGATTGCTATGTGGATGGCGAGGCCGGGTCAGTTGCGTCCGGCCATGACGCCGCCGTCGATGTCCCAGACGGCGCCGGTGACCCAGTCGGTCTGGGTCGACAGGAGGAAGGCCACGGTGACGGCGATGTCGTCGGGGGTGCCGGTGCGGCCGAGGGGGTGGAAATCGTTGAAGCCGTCGAGCGCGGAGTCGACATCCGACTTGGGGATGAACTCCTCGTAGATCGGGGTGCGCACCACGGCCGGGGCGACCGCGTTGACGCGGATGCCGTGCGAGGCGAGTTCCAGCGCGAGGTGCTGGGTCAGCGCGTGGAGCCCGGCCTTGGCCATCGAGTACGCCGACGAGGGCGTGGCGGCGATGGCCTGGTGGGCCCACATGGAGCCGATGTTGACAATGGCTCCCTTCGCGTCGCGGGCGATCATGTTGCCGGTGACGGTCTGGGTCAGGAAGAAGAAGGCCCGGTTGATGGCCTGGTAGCGGTCGTAGTCCTCGGGCGTGTGCTCCAGGAAGGGCTTCGGGGCGAAGACACCGGCCGCGTTGACGAGGAGGGTGGCGTCGGTGTGCTCTTCGGTGAGGATGAGGCGTAGGCGGTCGACGGCCGCCGGGACAGTCAGGTCGGCCGCCAAGCCGACGGCGTTGCCGTGGGTGGACAGGGCAGCCGCCGCTTCGTCGGCGCTGGACTGTGCGCGGCCGGTGACGACGGCGCGGCCACCGGCGTCGAGGACGTGGCGGGCGACGGCGTAGCCGATGCCGCTGGTGCCGCCGATGACGACGACCTTCTGCCCGGTGAAGTCAAGGGTGTCGCTGGACATGTGGTGCTCCTGGTGCGGTTGTCAGGCGTAGGGGTTGAGGACGAGGTAGCCGTCGATGCGGCTGAGCCGGTCCGAGGCGGGGTCGGGCGGGAGCGAGTGGCCGAGGTCGTCGGCGCGGACCTCGCTGATCCACTGGTCGTGCTGGTACTCGTGGTTGATGAGTGCGGTCAGCAGGTGGGTGGCGACGATGGTCAGTTGGGTGGGGGCGCCGACGTTGCCGGCGGCGATGTCGCCGATCCGGGCGTGGACGCGTTCGGCGACGGTGTCGCGGAAGGCGGTGAGCCGTTTGACCGTGGGCAGCGTGCCGCGGAACTTCTCCGGATTCGCCGAGTCCATGAGCCCGTCCAGTTCCGGGTCGGGGCTGGGCTCGGCTGCGGTGAGGTTGCGGATCATGAAGTGGGCGACGTGGGCCTGGTGGCCGAGATGCCAGCCGATGGCACTGGAGTTCTCGTGCGGGCGCCAGGTCACCTCGTCCGGGGTGAGGTCTTTCCACAGCTCGTCCGTGTACGCGCGGGCACGGTCGTATTCGCGTAGCAGCGCTTCGAGTTCGCGCATGACTCCACCTGTCGGTGTTGGGGTGAGGGGAAGGGATCGATGCCGGGTCAGGACCGCGGTGACGAGGGCGGGCGCGATCGCTCCGGCGAGCCGCGCGGGCCGATGACGGGCTGGGCGAAGCCTGGTGCGCGGGGTCCGCCCCGATGGTTCTGGGAGGGTCAGACGGTGTCGTAGAGGCGCACCTCGGGTGCCGCCTTCAGCAACGGGGACAGGCCGCCGACCACATCGCGGGTGAACAGGTCGCTCGCCAGGTACGCCTTCGCGTCGGCCACGTTCTGAAAGCCGTGGAGCACCTGGACGTCCTCGTTGCGGACGAGGAGCTCCTTGCTGGTGGCGCCCGGGACGGTGTCAAGGAACGGCTGCTTGTACTTCTCGTACACACCCGCGGCCGCGACGCGGTTGACCGGGTCCACCTGGAGCGTGATCTCAAGATATGCCATGGTTATGCCTCACTCGATCGGCAGGGATTCAGCGGTACGGGTGGGCACCGCAACGTGCCTGCCAAGTTAGGCGTTCCTCGCCGGGGGCCGGTAGAGGATCCTGCCGAATCAGGCTATAAGTGTTCCGTATGGCTAGTGGCGGGCGGCCGCGAGGCTGTCGGCGAGGCGGAGCAGGTCCGCGCTGAGAGGGGAGTCGGCGCTCCAGACCGCCTCGAATGAGATCTGCACCTCGCGACCCTCGTCCATCAGGGGCCGGTGGGGCACGTCGGGCGAGGTGAGCTTGGAGCGGGGGACCATGGCCGAGCCCAGGCCCAGCTTGGTCCAGTCCTCCAGGACCCGGTAGCTGGCGGCTTCTCCCGGATAGGTGCGCAGGGGCATGTCGCGTGCCTGGAAGAGCTGTGTGGTGAAGGTGGTCAGGCCGCAGGTGTCCGGAACGAGGATGAAGCATTCCTCGCCGACTTCTTCGAGTTCGAGCGGAGCCGCCTCTGCGGGATCGGGGGTGACCACGACGATCGGCTCGACGTCGATGACCCGGTGCTCGAAGCGGGGCATCGCGGTGACGGCCGGGATCAGGATGATGTCGAGTTGGCCGGCCCGCAGGCATTCGCGCAGGTCCTGCATGTTCGCCTCGCGCAGCACGAGGTCGCGCGGGGCGGGAAGGTCGCGCACCTTGCTGAACGCCCGGGCGACCAGGTGCGAGCCGATCAGGGGCGAGAGACCCATGCGGATCTTCTGCTCGCCTGGTTCGGTCAGCCGCCTGGCCTCCGCAGCGACGGCGTCCAGCGCGACCAGGGCACGCTCGATCAGAGGAAGGATCCGAGTACCGAAGGTGGTCTGGGTCACGCCGCGCGGCGACCGGTCGAACAGCTTGTCACCGAGGCGCTCCTCCAGCTTGGCGATCCCGTTGGACAGGGCGGGCTGGGTGACGCCGTAGGCGCGTGCGGCGGCGCTGAACGACTTGGTCTCGGCGACGGCCTGCGCGTATCGGAGTCCTTCGGGATTCAGGCGATCCGTCATAGCCATGCCTTATCGCTCCATTCACTGATGTCCCCTACCGGGCCTGTTTCCCTCAGCCTACGGTGGGGTCGCCGCTGATCCGGCATAGCCAGCCGCTATATGCATCATCGTCGTGTTCGGAATGGAAAAGGCACCATGTCAGACACTGCCGTGGCCATGGTCGTGACCGACCCCCAGGGCCCTGTTCACCCCTCCATGGCCGAGACGCCATCGCCGACGGGCAGGTGGGTCCGCGTGGCCGTCGCGGCGAGCGGCGTGTGCAACGCCGACATCGGAACGGCCGCGGCCACCGGCGCGGGCACGTCCTTCCCGGTGAGCCCGGGGCACGAGGTCGCCGGTGTCATCGCCGAGATGGGCGACCAGGTGGAGGGCTGGTCGGTCGGGGACCGCGTGGCCGTCGGCTGGTTCGGCGGCAGCTGCGGGCACTGCGCGTTCTGCCGCGCGGGCGACGTCGTCCACTGCCCCGAACGCAAGGTACCCGGCGTGTCCTACCCGGGCGGGTGGGCCCAGAGCATCACCGTGCCCGCCGACGCGCTCGCGCGCATCCCCGGCGGGCTCGACCTGTTCGACGCCGCCCCGTTCGGCTGCGCGGGCGTCACGACCTTCAACGCCGTGCGCACGGCCGGCACGCGCGCGGGCGGTCGCGTCGCCGTGTTCGGGATCGGCGGACTGGGCCACCTCGCCGTCCAGTTCGCGGCGAAGCTCGGCTACGAGACCATCGCCATCGCCCGGGGCAGCGACCGCGAGCAGCTCGCCCGCGCCCTCGGCGCCCACCACTACATCGACGGCAACGCCCAGGCGCCCGGAGCCGCCCTGAGGCAACTCGGCGGCGCGGACCTCATCGTCCACACCGCCTCCGCCACCGCCCCCGTGGACGAACTGCTCACCGGGCTGAACGTGCACGGACAGCTCACCCTCGTCGGGGTCGACTCGGGATCCGTGACCGTTCCGGCGGCCCAGCTCGTCATGAACGGCCACACCCTCACCGGACACCTGACCGGCAGCGCGCGCGAGACGGAGGAGGCAATGGAGTTCGCCGTCACCAACGGCGTACGCCCCATGATCGAGCGCATGCCGCTGGAGCAGGCCGGCGAAGCCGTGGCCCGGCTGCGCTCGGGAGCTCCCCGCTTCCGGATCGTCCTGGACACCGCCGACGGCGAGTAGCCCCCTCCGGCCGCCCCCACCTCGCGTGGCTGCCGCCGGCTCGGCACGCGTCAGGAGCCGGACGCCGAAACACCACCGACGACAGCGGCGGTTCGGCCTGATCAAAAAGGAAGCCACACATGTCCCGCCAGGACAGCAACAACGTGATCGTGGTCGGCGCCGGCGCCTCCGGACTCGCCGCGGCCACCGCTCTGCACGCCGCCGGCCGCGAGACGATCTGCCTGGAGGCCCGTGACCGCATCGGCGGACGCCTGCTCTCTGCCCCCACATCGCATCCGGGCCGGGCCCTTGACCTGGGAGCCACCTGGTTCTGGGACGGAGAGGAGTGCGTGCGGACCCTGGCCGTACGCAGCGGCATCGAGACCTTCGACCAGCACCTCACCGGCGACACCATCCTCCAGGAGAGCACCGGCACACGCCGCTACGCCGGCAACCTGATCGACGCCCCCTCCCGCCGCTTCACCGCCGGATCCCAGAACCTCGCCACCGCCCTCGCCGCCGCACTGCCCGCCGAGTCCCTGCGGCTGAACACGCCCGTCACCGCCATCCATCCGGACGGCACGGGCGGCCTTGCCGTGCTCACCCCGGCCGGAACCCTGCCCTGGAGCGCATCGACTTCCGCGACGCACTTCCCGCCGACCTCGTGCGCCTCGCCCGGTCCACCCCGGTCTGGATGGGGGCCGTCGCCAAGGTCGTCGCCCAGTACCCCTCCGCCTTCTGGCGGGAGGCCGGGCTGGCCGGCGCGGCGCTCAGCAGGACCGGCCCCCTCCAGGAGATACACGACATGTCGGGGCCCGACGGCCGACCCGCCGCACTCTTCGGATTCGCCCACGCGCGCACCGTCCGAGCGGGATTCGACAAGACAGTCACCGCACAGCTCGCGCGGCTCTTCGGGCCGGCCGCGGCCGCCCCCGATGTCCTGCATGTGCAGAACTGGAGCGCCGAGCAGTGGACGTCCCCGTCCACTGTGCGGCACCTCGCCGACTACTCGCTCTTCGGCCACCCCCTCTACCAGCGGCCGGCGCTCGACGGCCGCCTGCACTGGGCGTCCACCGAGACGGCGACCGACCACGCCGGACACATCGAAGGCGCGCTCGCTGCCGGAGAGCGAGCGGCACAGGCCGTACTGGTGGCGCCCGGCGTCCTGAACAGCCGCAGCATCACCATCCCCACCACAAGGCGCTAATAGGGATCCCTCTCCACGGACCGCCCTTTCGTTCTCGTCGTCGTGGGCTCCGGCTCCGAAAACTCGATCGGTGTATCGCAGGCGTATCGAAAATCGCATACGTCACCACAACGGCCCTCCGTCTCCAATGGGGGCATGAACCACAACGCATCCCTGTCGGCACCGCCCCGCCGCACGCGCAGGATCGTGCTCCTCAGCCTGGCGATCCTCGGCATGGTGAGCGCCACGTTCGTCGTGTGGCGGCCGCTCATGATGCCCGCTCCGATGTGCATGGCCGGGCGGTGGCACGGCTGCTTCGATACGTTCAACGGTGTGGTGCTCATGACATTGGTCACGCTGCCGTTGGCCGCGCTGGTGGTGTGGGCTCTGGCGTGCCGTCGGCGTGCCGTTGGCGTCACATCGGCGTGGCGGATGTCGCTGGCCGAGGTGGGCATGGTCCATGGGACGGTGCCGTTCCTATGGATGACCATGATGCCGGGCGCCGGGGCCGGCACCGCTGCGCGCCGGGTGAGCCTGGTACCGCTGCGGGACCTGGTCACGATGGGGCCGGGCGGGATCGTCGGCAACCTGCTGATCTTCGCGGCGCTGGGGTTCTTCGCCCCCATGCGGTTCGCGGCGCTGGCGTCCGTGCCGCGGATTCTGGCGCTCGGGGCGGGCTGCTCGGTCCTGGTCGAAACCGCACAGTACGCCCTGTGGCTGGACCGGGTGTCCTCCGTGGACGACGTACTGGTCAACGCCGCCGGCGCCGTGCTGGCCGCGCTGGCGTCGCGCCGCTGGTGGCGCACTGCGGCGGAAGCACCGTCGGACCAGCCTCGCCCCGCGCCGGCACCAGCGGGCTGAGTCGCGTGTCGCGTGTCGGGAGTGCACACGTCTTTGCATACGTCGGCGATATGTTGTGCTGCTTAGGCTTCGGACATGCGCGTACTGCTCGTGGAGGACGAGCCCTACCTGGCCGAAGCCGTCCGTGACGGTCTGCGGCTGGAGGCGATCGCCGCCGACATCGCCGGCGACGGCGACTCCGCCCTGGAACTGCTCAGCGTCAACTCCTACGACCTCGCGGTCCTCGACCGCGACATCCCCGGCCCGTCCGGCGACGAGATCGCCCGGCGCATCGTCGCCTCCGGCAGCGGCATCCCGATCCTCATGCTCACCGCTGCCGACCGGATCGAGGACAAGGCTTCCGGGTTCGAGCTCGGCGCCGACGACTACCTCACCAAACCGTTCGAGCTGCGGGAGCTCGTCATGCGGCTGAGGGCGCTCGACCGCAGACGCGCATACGCCCGGCCCCCGGTCCGCGAGATCGCGGGTCTGCGGCTGGACCCCTTCCGCCGGGAGGTCTTCCGCCACGGACGCTACGTCGCGCTCACCCGCAAACAGTTCGCCGTGCTCGAAGTCCTCGTCGCCGCCGAAGGCGGTGTCGTCAGCGCCGAAGAGCTACTGGAACGGGCCTGGGACAACAACGCCGACCCCTTCACCAACGCCGTCCGCATCACCGTCTCCGCACTGCGCAAACGACTCGGCGAACCATGGCTCATCGCCACGGTGCCCGGCGTCGGCTACCGAATCGACACCGGCATGGACACCGCCCAACCCGGCGGCAGTCATGAATAGACGCCCAGGGCTCAGCACCCGACTGAAACTCACCATCAGCTACACCGGATTCCTCCTCCTCGCCGGCGCTCTCATGCTGGCCGTGGCCTGGGTATTCGTGCTGCGCTGGCTGCCGGACGACGACCGCAGATCCCTCCAGAGGACGTTCGGCGCCGTGATCATCACCGGGCCCAACCGCTCCGACCTCCTGCGCGGCTTCGCCCCCGCCGCGGCCACAGCGCTGGCCTTCCTTCTCGTGTTCGGCCTCCTGGGAGGATGGATCCTCGCCGGCCGGATGCTCGCACCACTCACACGGATCGCGTACGCGGCACGGATGGCCGCGAACGGATCGCTGTCCCACCGGATCCGCATGAAAGGTCCCAAAGACGAATTCCGTGAACTCGCCGACGTGTTCGACACCATGCTGGAACAACTCGACTCCCACGTCACCGAACAGCGGAGGTTCGCCGCGAACGCCTCCCACGAACTGCGCACCCCGCTGGCGATTTCCAAGACACTCCTCGACGCCGCCCGCAACGACCCCACGCGGGACCAGGGCGAACTCATCGAACGCCTCCGCACTGTCAACACGCGGGCGATCGACCTCACCGAGGCCCTCCTGCTGCTCAGCCGCGCCGACCGCAGGAGCTTCACCCGCGAGGCCGTCGACCTCTCCCTCATAGCCGAAGAAGCCGCCGAAACGCTGCTTCCCCTCGCCGAAAAGCGCCAGATCACACTCGACGTCACCGGCGAGGCAACACAGACCGTCGGCTCCACGGCGCTCATACTGCGGATGGTGACGAACCTCGTCCAGAACGCCATCGTCCACAACCTCCCCGCCGGCGGCACCGTAACGGTCCACACCGAACCGCAGCACGACGCGAGCGTGCTGCGGGTCGAGAACACCGGCCGTCCGCTCCCGCCGGAACTGATACCGGCCCTCACCGAACCCTTCCAACGCGGAACAGAACGCATACGCACCGACGAGCACGCCGGCGTCGGCCTCGGGCTGGCCATCGTGCACAGCCTCGTCCGAGCACACGACGGCACCCTCGACCTCGCCCCCCGCCCCTCCGGCGGCCTCCGCGTCACGGTTCGACTTCCCGGCACGCCGCGGGCATCCTCCCCGAGTGGCTCACCTGCCCCCACCCGACGGGCCGGGCTCCCGATCTGGCAGAAAGCGCCTGATCACCGAGGGGGTGCGGGTGTTATGGTCCCTCGCATGGCTGAACTGATCGCTCCCACAGGGCGGCTGCATTCCTCGTGGCTCACGGCGCGTGACGAGTGGCAGCCGGGTGCTCACCAGGACGGGGCCGGCCTGCGTCTGGTTGGTGACGATGACCTCGACAGCCCGGAAGGGTTCGCCGCATGGGTCGAGCGACTGCGCCAGCAAGCGGACCGGTCGCTGCCTGTCGGGGAAGGACGCGTCCACGCTACCCACTGGTGGATTGTCGACGGCGAGACGTACCTCGGGGCCATCGACCTCCGGCACTATCTGAACGCCTTTCTGTTGGAAGGCGGCGGACACATCGGCTACAGCGTTCGGCCTTCCGCCAGGAGACGCGGACTGGCCTCGTGGGCGCTGGGCGCGGTTCTGCTCAAGGCACCGGCGCTCGGTCTGGACCGGGTCCTCCTCACCTGTGATGACGGCAACGTCGGCTCGGCGCGCACCATCGAAAGCAACGGCGGCGTCCTCGAAGATGTGCGCAGCACCGAAGCCGGGGTCAAGCGCCGCTACTGGATCACTCTCAACGACGCTGGTCACAGCCATTCATCGATGGCGGCGACGAGGGCGGTCGCCTCGTAGCGGGCCGCCAGCTTGTCGTCCCTCGTGGCCACGGCGCGGTGTCTTTCGAGGCGGTTGATGCCGTACTCCGCGCCGACCGCTGTAGAAAGCGGTGCAGACCAGTCACCTCCTCCCCCACGGCCTCGCGGCTGCTGGCCGACGTCGCCCTGCTGGCAATGGCTGCACCGCACGCGGCCGTCCACGGGGGCGGGCGTGGCCACACGAGGGAGGCCTTCAGAGGCGGAGGGCGTAGCAGCGGAGCAGGTCGAGGTCGGCGTTCCGTACGACAGACCAGCCCGCGGTGAGGAGCTCGACGTCGGCGGCGGTGATCCCCAGCTTCTTGAGGGGGTCGGTGTCCTCGCGGCGTTCGGCGAGCTCGGTGACGACCCACAGGATTCCACCGGGTGCGAGGACGTGGCGGACGCGGTCGAGGAAGGCCGGTTTGTCGTCCACCCACCGGTAGACAAGGCGGCAGGTGACGGCGGCGTACGCGGGCTCCGGCAGTTTGCCGAGGTCGTCGCTTGTGAAGTCCATCAGCCGCCAGGCCGGGCCGGATTCGTCCTCCACGGTCTCGACGTCCTCAGCGGCCGCGAGGGCGACGGCGGTGGGAGCGCAGTCCACGCCGGTGGTGCGGTAGCCGAGCTGGTGGTGGAGGTGGCGGGCGAGCGCGCCGTCCCCGCTGCCGATGTCGAGGGCCGGGCGTCCGCGGCCGGGGCCGAGATACCTGGCCAGGAGCGTGGTCTCGGCACCGGTCACCCGGCGGTACCGGCGGCCGTCGTGCCAGAGCCGCTCCCAGTAGGTGGCGGGCGCGGTCGTCATCAGGACTCTGCCTTTCAGGCGGGGGCGAACCGGAAACTCGTCAAGCACCCGCACGGCGCAAGGCAGTGGGAGAACTGCACGTCTGACGAGTTGCAACGGCGCCGGGTTCCCGACCTGTTCCGGGACCGCGAGTGATCGCGACCCGTTGACGATCAAGGCTCCCAGCGAGAGGGTCAATCCTCGATCACCTCGACACGTTGAAACGGAAAGGCGGGCTCCGTGGACCTCGGCGAGCTGAAAGAGCAGGCGATTCGGATCCATGACCTCTACGACGAACTGAACCGCCGTGAGCGCGGACGGGCGTGGACGCGAGACGAGTTCATGCTCGGCTTCATGGGAGACGTCGGTGATCTGGCCAAGCTCATCATGGCTCAGGAAGGTGCCCGAGATGTCCCGGGCGGCCGGGCGGCGCTGGAGCATGAGCTCGCCGACTGCCTGTGGTCAGTATTGATCCTTGCGCACCGCTACGAGGTGGATCTGGAGGATGCCTTCCGACGCACCATGGCGGAACTCGATGAGTCGATCACCGCCCAACTCGCCGACGGCAAGGAACTGCCGTGACGGACGACCGCCGCGAACACGTCAGCGTAGACCGTCCGCGCCGGCTCCCGGCCGAGCAGTGGCCGGGAACCGGGGCGCCCGCGTTTCGGCTGGTCACGGGCTGCGCGATCAGTCGGTGTGACGTTGAGCCGAGCCGTCAGCTCGCGGTTGGCGGCGGGTGGTGCCAGGGTCGTCCTCGTATGCTTCCCGTCCGCCCTGGGGGGCGGTCAGCGGGCGGGTCCCCAGGTGATGGTGATGAGGCCGGGGCCGCCGGGTTGGCCGGGGGTGCCGGGGGTGCCTCCGCCGGTTCCGCCCGTTCCGCCCTTACCGCCGGTGGCGACGTTGGCGGGTGGGTTGCCGCCCGGCCTGCTCCCCTGGCCGCGCTGGTTTTCCGTGACGTCCATCAGGGGGTGGCTGTATCCGCCGTCTCCGCCACCGCCGCCTGCGCCACCGCCGGCGGCGTTGCCGGCACCCCCACCCCCACCGCAGTAGCCGCCGCCGGTGGCGCTGGTGACACCGCCCGTGCCACCGGCACCGCCCCCACCGCCCGCACCGGGGCCATGACCACCGCCGGCACCAGGCCTATACGCGCCCTGATTCTGCCCGCATTGACCGTTGCCGCCGGGGCCTTCTCCTCCGCTGGTTCTGAGACCTAAGTAGCCGCCCTTGGTGCCGTTGGCGCCGTCGCCGCCGGCGCCGATGCTGTGGTTCGCAGAGTAGGCAAATGCGGTACCCCCTCCGCCCGCGCCGGCGGTGCCGCCACCGCCTCCGCCGTGGCCGCCCATGACCGTGCCCAGGAAGTTGAAGGACGACGCGTTGCCGTCGGTGCCGTCGCGGCCGCCTTCGGTGCCCTGGCCGCCTTTGCCACCGGTGTCCGCACCTCCACCGCCGGCGCCCCCGGCGCCCCCACCGCCGCCGTGGTGGTCCTGCCAGGCGTTGCCACCATCGCCTCCGTTGCCACCGCTGCCGACCCAGACGCCGGCGTAATCGCCGTCGTGAAGGCCGGTGGAGCAGTTGGTGGTGGTGCCGGGCCCGTCGACGGTGAAGGTGAGTGTGTGTCCGGGGGTAACGGCGCAGGTGCCGGCGTAGTAGGCGCCGAGGCCTCCGTCGCCCCCGGCGCCGCCTGTTCCGCTCGTGCCGTCGCCGGCGCCTCCAGTGCCGCCGCTGCCGCCGGCACCCCAGATCCTCGCGGTGATCTGGTTCACGCCGCTGGGGACGGTCCAGGAGTGGGTACCGGGCTGGTCGAAGACCCGCGCGCCGATGGAGCCGAGTCCGGGCCAGTCGGTGTCGCTGACGGTCTGGCAGGTGCCGACGACGCTGTGGGTGCCGGGGGTGCAGGCGATCCACTGGTTGCCGTGGAAGAGGTAGCCGCTGTCCTGGAAGTCACCACCGGACCTGAGTTCGGGCACGGCGAAGTCGATGCCGGCGGCGAAGTCACCGGCCAGGCCCCACAGCGTGCTGGTATCGCCGGAGAGCTCGACGTGCTGGGCCAGGGACTCCCGGTTGTAGAGGCAGCACTGGCTGCCGGAGAAGAACCAGATCTTGACGGTGTTGCCGTCCCGGAACGGCAATGCCGCATCGATCTTGCTGGTAAAGGGAGCGGGAAGGCCTTTGAAGACGGTGCTGATCGGCTTGGCGGCGGTATCGGCATCTCCGGCCATCCGGGCCCACAGGCACTGGTCGCCCTTGAACAGGTAGATGGTGTTCAGGTCCAGGCAGCAGACGGCGTCCACGCCCTCGCCGAACGACACGGCAGCCTGGGGAATGTCGAGCAGATATCGGGTGGCGCCGAAATCCTGGTAGGTGACCTTCTGCTTACTCCCGGAACTGTTCCACGCAAAGCGGTAGTACTGGTTGCCGATGAGGAAATAGCCACTGGCCACGGCCGCGTCTCCGTGCGGTGGAGCGGAGAACGCGGCATCGAAAAGCTTCGCTGACATGACAAACGCTCCCGTCGGTAACAAGATCGCCGGAACCTCCGGCACGCGTCGCCGAACCAGCCACCGGCACCCGGCCGTGCCCACACCATCTGACGTCACAACCGCGGCTCGCCCACGCGCTATTCGCCTTGTCATACGTCGCCTCAGACCCGATCCCCCTCCCGCACCAAAACAACCAAACCGATGGAGCGAGCTGTCAGGTGAGGGGGGTACGTTCCGGGGTGACTTAGGACGCAGTACTGCTACAGGCTCGACCGAGCGATCGTTTCTCACTTCGCCTGGCGCTCGACCAGGAGCCGATTTGACGCGTCCCAGAGGTGGTGTGCCATGACCGGTCTGTCCCGTGAAGATCTTCTGAATTGTCTCGACCAAAGCACGGATACGTTCACCTTGCCGGGCAGTAGATTATATATTCCCGCAGCACAGGAGCTGTTCCAGAATCACCTGCAAGGCAGTCTCGAAACCAACCCGGGAGCCGGTTTCCAGGGGAATCCTGAAACCGACGAAACCGTGGTTCTCGTCGGAAAATTGCGACTGCCCGGAGCTCAGTGGGATGGACAACGGGTAAAGACAAGCTTCCCGATCGCCGGCGGTGAGGTCGCCGGCGTCAAAGTTGAGATCTCGCTCCCCCACGATCTCAAGGACATCAGTTCCGGGGGACTCCACCTCGACATCGGCTTTCTTCCCAACCTTGGCTTCACGGAGATGCAGCTGCTCCTGGAGACACGAACGAACGGCCATACCCTGGCTCCTTTCGCGGGCGTAGCTGCGGGATTGACTTTCGGTCAGAATATCCATCTGCACATGGCTTCCGCGGGCAAGGTAGCGGCCAAGGTCGGGGATCACACCAGGCGTGCGCTCCCCAGCCCGGACAGTACGTCACCGGATGTGCTCAGTACGGCTGTGTTTGTGATGCCTTTCGATGTTTCCATGGACGGCCAGGGCGAGGTGACGGTCGGGAATCTCCTGAAGGCATTCAAGATCAGCTCTGGTGGGATACCGGCGGGGGCGCTGGCACCGAAACTGACTCAAGTCTGGGTGGTGTACGACCCGCAGTCGGACGTTCTGACGCTGTGCGGCCAGTCGACGGACGGCAACTGGCGCTTCTCCCTCGGATCGGTGAAGGCCCATGTGCCGGGGGGCGAGGATTTCATCTATATCGTGGAATCCGCCTGCGGGATCGGGATGCCCTGGAGTTTTTCGAAGCTGGTGGATATGACGCCCGCTCGGGGAATGACGCTGAATCATCTGGGCGCCGGAGTGTGCACCGGCACTTTCGAAGCAGAGCAGTTGAATGCTTTGAACGAGACGATCGGTGAGATCGAGAAAAAGGTCGCGGCCCGGTTGCCGATATTCCCGGACAAGTACTTCGAGGGGGACGGGTCATGGTTCGCCATGGCGGAGTACGAGAAGGAGGCTGTGCCGACAACCATGGCCCTGCCTCAGGTCCTGGGGGCAGGGGTCGAGCCCGTGTGGTTCGATGTATCCGAGCAGCTCGGTCCTCTGTATCTGGGCCGTATCGGGCTGGACTACGACGATCCCAACGTATGGGTCCTGGTGGACGGCTCTGTGGGCGGCAGCCTGAAAGGAGCGGGAGTCCGTCTCGAGCTCGCCGGGGCCAAGGTCGGGATACCGTTGAATGCGCCGGACTTCCCGTTGCCGCTCATCGAGGGCCTTGGCCTCGACGTACAGCTCCCCGATTTCCGGATCGCCGGGGGTCTGATATTCAAGAAGGATTCGCACTACTACTATCTGGTAGAAGGTGACGTCATCCTGCAGTTCGGAAACCCGCAAGGATCCGATGTCACAGGCTTCCAGCTCATGGGCGCTCTCGGGAAGACCAAGGACCCCGAATACACCACCGGGTTTCTGTTCGGGCGGGTGAACGCGGGGACGGGGCGCGGAATACCGATCGGCCCCGTCATCATCGATGGATTCTGTATCGGCTTCGGGTACAACAATCAGCTGCGGACGCCAGGGCCGACGGAGGTCCTTTCCTTCCCGCTGATGGTGAAGAGCACACATCCGGTGGACAAGAACCCGACCGAGGAGGATGC
The DNA here is from genome assembly GCF_040302705.1 of Streptomyces sp. NPDC097640. Lineage (NCBI taxonomy): Bacteria > Bacillati > Actinomycetota > Actinomycetes > Kitasatosporales > Streptomycetaceae > Streptomyces > Streptomyces sp. NPDC097640. Next base: position 66,948 of record NZ_JBEOSB010000036.1, on the reverse strand, counting down.
GGAGCCCAACCCGCCGGACGGCCCGTTGTCTGCGCTGAGAGCGCTCTCGGCCACCAATCCCCCGTGGATACGGCCTCAGGACGGGGCGTTCTGGGGCGTGCTGGGGGTAAGTGCGAGTATTTGCGGGCAAGTCGATGCCCAGGCCGTGGTCGCGATTGCGATCGACAAGATCGGCTGGTCGGCGGCGCTGATAGGGCTGGCCGCCTTCGAAGTGCCGCCTTCGAGTCAGTCCCTCGCGATGCTGGGGGGCTGGGATCCCTTCGTGAGGGTCCAACTGGTACTGGACGCGACATATCAGTCGGCGACCGGACTGTTTGCCATCGCCGCCGCCATCGATGCAAAAGCATTCTTCTTCGCGAACGAAGCGCGAATTACCGGAGCTTTGGCACTCAACATCTGGCTCACCGGTGGCCACCGCGGTGAGTTCGTACTGACCGCGGGAGGATACCCCCATGGCATCACCATGCCGTCCTACTATCCGTCGAATCTTGACAGGGTGAAGGTCGGCTGGACGCTCTCAAAAACAATATCCATGACCGCGTCGGTCTACTGCACTTTGACACCGGCCGCGTACATGTTCGGCTGCAAAATGGAGCTGGACGCAAAGGCAGACTTCAAGATCGGGCATGTCATCCTGTTCTGCACGGCTGGGTTCGACGCCCTCATCCAGTGGCATCCGTTCCACGTCAGGGCTCGGATCGGGCTGTCCGTAGGGGTCGAGATCAAGCTTGTATTCACGAAGAGATTCGAATGCGAGCTCACTTTGGATGCGTGGGCTCCGCCGTTCGGCGGAAACGTCATCATCAATCTTCCTTTTGGTATCAGGTGGGCCATCCCCATCGGTCAGGAAGAAAGCACGAAGCCCGCATGGGCGAGCTGGGAACACGTCACCGCGATGCTGCCGGCCGCCGAGGACCGGCTGCACGCCACCGCGGGCGATGGCCTGCTGCCCTCCGGCAGCGACACCGAGTCCTCTGCGCAGGACGCCGGATCGCGTCCACCGTGGGCCGTGTCCACGCATGGGTTCAGCTTCACCACCCACTGTGCCGTCCCCGCCACCAGCGCCTGCGTCAACGGCGTCCCCCTCTCCGACAGTGCTGTCGCCCCCACGCTGAGCATCCGCCCCATGGGCCCCGAGGCCGGGAAGGGAAACCAGGCCACCCACAGCGTCACCATCGCCCGAGGCGACACGCAGATCGACTGGCAGGGCCAGGGATGGAGGGTGGAATGCCTCACCGAGCATGTCGCCAACGCTCTTTGGGGCACCCCCGTCGACGGCGAGCCCGACCCGAAAGAACCCGCTCTCACCAGGGATACGTACATCACCGGTATCCGCGTCGCCGTCCCTGATTCCACGCTCAAAGGCGGTCTTCCCCCCGTCGGTTCGTCCGTCCTCGAGGAAACCGAGCCTCTTTCACCCGATGGATGCATTCCTCCCGTTGCGGGCCCTCACATTCAGCAGCCCGCCCCCGCCGCGGACCAACACGCCATCGCCGACATCGCCACCGACCTCGGCAGCAATTCCACAGCCGCCGCTCGCAGCAACCTCTACAGCGCTCTCGACTCCCTCGGCTACAGCCCGCACACGAACGACTCTCTCAGCGATTACCAAGATCGCATCGAAAGCGGACTGTACAACTCCCAGCCGCTCGTTCTTTCCCCGTGACGCTCCCCGCCCGCCCCAGCCACCAGGACCAGGTGACCCGCCATGACGACGAAGGACGACGACTCCTCACGCGAGCTGACTTTCCACGACTCCTATACGCCTTTCCTGACCGGCGGCGAGTACACCATCAAGATCGACCACTCGGTGTCCGACAGCCTGGGCCATGCGCTCAGCAGCGGGTCTGATTTTCCGTTCGACGGCCAGGAATTCCAGGTGACGGCACCAAGGTTCGCCCTGCCGCCAGGGTCCGTGCATGCGGTATTTCCTCCCCCTGGAGCGGCGAGCGACTTTGACACCCAACTGGCGCATGTGAGCCTGACCCGCCCGATCCTCCCGTGGGAGCAGATGCTGGACGAGCATGTGCAGAGCGGCCAAGCGGACCGCATCCCATGGCTGGCCTTGTTGCTCTTCGCTCCAGGGGAGCTTCCGGACACCGACCCGTATGCGCAGGGCTCCGTCGACACCGCCTGCACCGTCCAGGACCTGCTCGATCTGAACGACGTTCCCAACGCTCCTGTGCTCGGCCCGGACATCGACAAGAACTCCGTGCTCGATGCGGTGAAGAAGACCACCTGCCGCACCATCGATGTGCCGGCCGATGTGTTCAAGGCCGTCGCACCCCGCATCGACGAGCTGGCATACCTGACGCACGTACGTGACGTCACACCCCAGCAGGCACGGCGGACGGGCAACTCGGTCAGGCAGGACTTCAAGGACCTGGGCCGATACGGTGTCGTGCTCGCCAATCGCTTTCCCCGCACCCCAGGCCCCTACGCCGCCCACCTGGTCTCGCTGGAAGGCTTCGCGGATTACCTGAAGCCGGATGCTCGGGCCCCCAAGCCGCTTCGGCTGGTCTCCCTCCACTCATGGGCGTTCATTCAACAGCCCGACGCGAGGGGGCACTTCTCCGATGTGGTCAGCCACCTGGCGGCGGACCCGGACCCACGACACCCAGGGGATCCGTTTCGGCAGGCGCTGCGGCTGCCGCCCCCGCACGACACTGATCAGTCGGAGCAGGCGATCGAGGCGAGCAACCGGCTGACGTGGGGGTACACCCCTGTACGCCATGAGACGGCCACAGGAGAGAGCACCTTCGGCTGGTACCGGGGCCCGTGCTCCGCGGTGCCGGTCCCGCCGGTACCAGGTCTGGAATCCGAGAGCAACGACCATGCCTCGGCTGACGGACTGCTGATCTATGTGAAGGACTGGGGAGTCTATGACCTGTCCTACGCCGTGGCCTGGAGCATGGGACGGCTGGTGGCGCTGTCCCATGCGGAGAGCCGCGTCGCGGTGCAGCGGCTCTGGCGGCAGGCCCGTATCACCGCGTTCAAGGCCCTGTGCCGGATCACCACCCCTGCCGAGGTCAGCGGGTTCGACCCCGGAACCCTGACCACGACGGCAGCGCTGGCCAGGGACCGTCCGGCCGTCCATCACTTCCATCAGCTCCTGGCCGACGGGCTGCCCGAGCAGCCGGCTCGGCCCATGGCAGCCGACGCACCGTCAACGAGCCGGACCGTACGCTCCCCGGCCGGAGGGAGGAGCGCCGGAGCACGGCGAACGCTGGACTTCCTGGAACGGAGTGAGGCGCGGTCCATGCTGACCCGGTCCCTGGATGAGCACATCGAGCCGGCCGCGGACGTCGTCGAGGCATTGCGGGCGCTGGAAATGATCCCCTTCGACCACCTGGTCCCCGATGCGCGGATGCTGCCGGCGGAGAGCGTGCGGTTCTTCTTCATCGATCAGGCGTGGGTGACCGCTCTGGTCGACGGAGCGATGAGCACGGGAGTGAGCACCTCTCAGGACCGGGCTCTGGCCGGCATCGTGACCAACGCCGTCGCGGACCGGCTCGCGTCGCGCGAGGGCGGCGGCCCAGGTGCGCGCGCAGGCATGGTCATGCGGTCACGGCTCGCCCGGGACTGGCCGAACCTGTCCATTGCCGTACAGGACGAGGATGGGGCGCCGGTGGAGATGATCCGGCGGGAGATGCTGGCCCCGGACGTGATGCTGTGCCTGTTCGGTGATGTTCCCGACACGGTGACGTTCAGCGAGGCCCATCAGGACCTCACCCTCGGCGTCGAGGATGCGGATGGCTACCGCATCATGCTGCGCAACCTGGGTGAGGGGAAAGTCCCGGTCGGCGAGCCGATACACCAAGAGTTCCCGTCCGGTGGGCCGGGCCTGGAAACGTCCTGCTTCCGGCCCATGGTCCCCGGTGCTCGGCAAGCCGAGGTGATGGACATCGCCGCGCTGATACCGGACCTCGGCGCGGCGTTGGGCACCACGGTGAAAGCGGCGGGCTTCGCGGTCCAGCTGTTCGTTTCGTCTGTTCGCCAAGCTTTCACACAACCGCGGTAACACCAGTCTTGAAGACCCGGAGCCAATTGTGACCACTCCACTGATCGTTCCCGTCCAGATCAAGGCGTACCTCGTCAACGACGGCGAGTACGGGTCGGACCATCGACGCTGGTCCCTGGACAACTCCAGCCCTGAGGGCTATCTCTCGACCCCCATCGAACCCTCTCCACTGGTCGAAGCGGATTCACCGGACCCAGGTGTGTATGTGCAGTGGTCACTGCCCGACGCCCTGCGGGCCATGCGGGACCAGTCCGACGGCGAGGCGACCTTCCCGCTGGTTCCCAATCGATGGCTGGTCGCCCGTTTCAGCCGCCCCAAGGGCACGCCGGAGGCGAGTCTCACTGCCGCATGGGTCGTGGACAGCGACTTCTTGGATGACGGCGAAGTCGGAGAGTCCCCCTATCTCGTCACCACTCCGGACAACCGGCTCGAGGGAAGATGGATCGGCCGGGCCCGCGACATCACGGGGGCGGAGCCGCAACAGTGGGCCGAGAGCGGGGATGAACTGTTCCTGAGCGGCGTGGGCCCGGGTCTCCTGGCCTTCGCCGGCTACCAGCCGTACCACGAGAACGTCTTCTCCTACCATGACGATCTCGGCGATCTGACAGACAGCATCGACGAGCTGACACTGGACTACCTCGTCGTGGGCTGGTACTCCCGGGGCGACAAGGACATCCTCGCGAACCCCGGGGACACGCCCCTGGCCGAGCTGCTGAAGGGCCTCGGCTGGGAACCCGAACCGGGCGGGCAGGAGCCGGACGGGAAGTCGCTCTACGTGGGCACGGCCCTGCGCGTGGAATCGCACGGCGACGGCCCCCCTGCCTCGGACCGTCCCGACGATCCCGGCAGCGTCTTCCTCGCGGTGGGAAACAACACCGCCGACGCCCAGCAGGCATTGATGAGCGACAGAGACGCCGCGCTGGGGCGGCTGTTCCACGCGTTCCTGACCGACAATTTCGAGCAACTGGACGAGGATCCCGACGGGCTCGACGACGTCGTCCACCGCACCTGGTTCCACAAGCGCGCCGCCGGCCACGTGTGGGAGATCACCAACGCCCCCGACGCGTCCGGGCAACCGGACCAGGCGGAACTGGAGATCGAACGCGGCTGGCTCGCCGAGCTCAACGACAAGCAACGCCGTTACGACATCGCGGCACGCTCCGCGGCCGCCCTGCGTCAGCGTCTCTATGACCTGTGGCGGCTGAAGCACACCCCCGAGGCCGCTCAGCAGGCTACCGACTTCAACCCCGATGAGAAGATCAACCAACTCGGTGACCACGTACAGGCGTTGCTGGAGGAGATGCGGAACATCCTCAGCACCGACGGCGGTCTGCCCACCGGCAACACCACGGACGAACTCAACCGCAGCGTCGAGCAGTACACGGCGGCCAGGAAACTGCCCGCTTACCGGCGACTCAAGTGTTCTGCGCTGCCCTCCTTCTACACTCCGGCCGACCCCGTCATCCTCTTCGGTGGACTCAATGCCGAGGCACCGCCCAAGGACGGCGGCGCGGCCCTGCGCTGCCGCACCGCCGACCAACTGGTCAGCCAGATCCGCATCGACGGGGCCATGCGGGGCCCATACCTCGCCGCCCCCACCTGGTACCAGGATGCTCTGGGCCGTCTGCCCGAAGAGATACGCGAGGCCGTCGAGGGCCTGATCACGGAGTGCTCTCTGCTCTCTCTGGCCGCAGCCACCGGAAACGCGCCCGATGGCGACGCCCTGACGCAGGACCTGGCCGATCCGGACAGGATCCCGGCCACCGTCATGGGCATACCCGCACCCTTCACCTCACGCTGGCGCCAGCCCTGGGCGCCGGTCTTCGTGGAGTGGCGGATGCACTACTACCCCATCCCCTTCGTCGTTCCCGGCGAGGACCATGACAACTGCCACTACTGGCAGTTCGACGCCGACACGGGCCGCTACCGTCTGCACACTCGAGGCCGACCGTCACCCGTGCAGCCCCAACAGCTCACCGGGCGGTGCGCTGTGACATCGCTGCCCGTCTTCATCACCCGGGCCCGAGCCGAACAGCACGCCCGCAGGTATCCCGACGCGCCCGGCCAGGCTCTGGAAGCCCTGGCCGAGACGGGCGAACTGGGCCAGCTCTCCCAGACACTGGAAGACTTCAACCTCTCACTTCAGCAGCGGACCGCCGCCGCGGACGCCCTCCCCCAGCCGCGCGACATGACCCCCGACGGCAGACACGACCTGAATGATCTCCTCAGGCCACGCTCCGACCTTGGGCTCACCGCGCCCAGCCACGGTCTCCCCCTGCCCGATCCCGACCAACGCGAAGGCTCCGACCCGGACCAGCACGGGAGTCACGGCCAGGTCGCCCCGTTGCGGTTCAACCCCGTACGAGCAGGCCAGTTCGTCTTCACTGAGTTCGTCGTCGTCGATGCCTTCGGCCGCAGTCTGGAATTCAACCCGTCCCATGGCGCATTCTCGCGATCCATCCATGTGACTCCCGACAACGACATCACCGTCGGCGGGAGCGACCAGACGGACCCCAACCTCTACATCCAACTGCCGCCCCGCATCCTCCAGCCGACCCAGTTACGGTTCGACTTCGTCGACGCCCTCAACCGCGACCTCATCGTCGGCGATCCGCCCGTGATCAGCACGGCCGGCGAACGCGCTCCCAGCCCGGTAGTCGGCTGGCTGCTGGCCAACCACCTCACCGGCTCCCTGCTCGTCTACGACCCGGAAGGCCACGGCGTCGTCGAAGGCCGCCTCGGCCTCGCCCCGGACGGATCCCAGAAGGTGGACTGGGACTCGCTGCCCGACTGCCGCTACCGCCCGCTGGACACCCAGGACGAGGGCTTCACCGACGCGTGGCCCGAACTCTCCGGTTTCCTCCAGGGGCTCAGGGGCGGGTCGGACCACCCGGGATTTGATCCGGTCACGGCATTCAAAAGCCTGATGGAACACATCGACAGGTCCGCGCAGAGCACCAAGCCCTCCGGCGACGACGGCGACATGATGGCACCGCTCGTCGGCAGGCCCATCGCCCTGCTACGCGCCCGCCTCACCCTGGAGACCGACTCCCCCTACCCCTTCACCGACACCAGTTGGAAGAACGTCGAGCATTTCCCCACCCCTCCTTACCTCGATGTCTCGCACACGTGGCGGTGGAACATCCTCCTTGGCGCCGAGACCCAGTACGCCGACGGGCTGCTCGGCTATTACACCCATCCCCCGCTCGACGACCAGTCCGGCAACCCCGTCGACACCACCAAGAGCACCGACTATTCCGTTCTCCGAACCGTCCTCCAGTCCACCGCGCAGGACACAGAGAGCCCCTACACACAGCACATCGACGCCCGCGACCTGGCCCTGCCCATCAACCCGGGCCCCGTCCCCGACGTGCTTCCTCGCGACGGCTCCGCCCCGACCGCCGCCTACGTCACTCTGCTCGCCGACCCACGACGGACCTTCCAGGCCACCACCGACATCGTCCCCGCGGTCACCCTGCGCCTGCCCGACGAATTCGTGCGCGATGCCCTGTCCAACCTCCGGCTCGCCTTTCGTATGGGCCCTCTCCTCGCCTCCACCCGCCCCGTACCCGACCCGTCCCCCGAGAGCGGAGCGATCAGCAGCACTCAGGAAGGCGATGACGCTCCGGCCACAGCGGTCACCATGCCGTCCATCTCCGCCTGGGCCGGCACCTGGAACTGGTCCCAGCGCGGGCGGCAAGCCGGGCGCCATGACTGGGAGACGTACGCCATCGCCCACACCGATCCCACCGCCCACCTCGACCAGGAAACGCCGACCGCACGCACCGGCTACCTCACCCTCACCACAGCGCTCGGGCAGACGAAGCCGCCCGAGGACGACACCCCGTCACCTTCCCCGGAGCCCCAGTCATGACGACATGCACCGTCGACAACATCAGCGGACTTCGCTACAGCCTCGCCACCAGTCCCACCCATCTCGCCGTCTCGGAGGAAGCCACCCTCACGCTGACGATCACCAACCCGACCGATCAGCCCATCGCCTGCTCCGGCTTCACCCTCACCTTCCCCCTCGAACTCCCCACCCATGACACCACCGTCCTCACCTCACACCCCGAAACCATCAACGCCACCGCCGACAGTGGCTGGCACATCACCAGCCCTGAGCACGGCGTTTACGCGGCGGCGCCCCCCGCGGCCACCACTGACCTCGCTCCCGGGAAACGCATCACTCTCACCCTCGACAGAATCACCGCCTCTGCCGATCCCGGCGCCGCAACCCTCTTCCTCTCCGACGGGCTCCATCCCACCAGCCAGGACCCGACGCCCCTGCGTGTTGTGGTGTGGCCCTCGGGTCCCATCGTCGATGACTTCCACCCCACCTCGCTCAACGTCCAACGCGGTGAACAGGTGACCCTGAAATGGAACCGCATCAAAGAAAGCGCGATCACATACGCCCTCTACTATTACCCGCACACGGATGGTCAACTCCCCATCGGAAGGGATGGCGGACCGGAGCCAATCCCGGACGAGGATCTCCGCGGCACCTACGACGTAAACTCACAGCGGTACGACGTCGATTACACCACGAAAGACAAAGACGGTATGACCAATCCCACCGTCATCTTCGCTCTCAACGCGATCTATCAGGGAGACGTGAAAAGCTACGTCACCTATGTACAGACAACTCACGCGGACGGTGAATTCTACAACGTCGGCGTGAGTGGAGCCATCACCGTTCTCAACCGTACCGCCCATCCTCTCAGGGATTCCTCCACGGTTTACCGGGCGAGCACCGACGGATTCCTTGTCGGCTGGGTCAAAGAATCCGACTCCATGAGCGCCCAGGGAAACGTCACCACGGGGCAGGAGTACGTCACAAATGAGCTCCAGATCCAGGTCAACGCGCCAGACGCGACCGACTGCAGCTACTTTCACCTCGTATCCGGCGAACGCGAATCACACAACAGCAACGTCACCATTCCGGTGGCCGCCGGAAGTGAAATCATCTTCGAAGGGCCGGCGGATGATCGCGTATGCGAGCTCTTATGGCACCCCTTGGGAACCGACGTAGGAACCGGACTAGACGGAGAACAGGAAGGGACGTGACTGCCATGACCTCATCGCGAGACGAATCCCCCCTGCTCCAATACCGGGAGCCGACAACAGATCCGGCGCCACCGCAGATCGGCAAGAACGGTTCCATTACCTTCGAGGTAACGAATACAAGCGATGGCCCCGTACCCTGCGAGAAAATCTCCGTCGACCTCCAGCCGCCCGATGTCGACAGCTCCCAGTACTTCACTGAGGACACCGCCGATGCGCTGACGCACATCACGCAGGCCCCACCCCGCAAGTCAAAGTGGACCGCACACAAGCGCGGCAGCGTCATCGACATCGTCCCCAAAGCCGGTTCCTATCTATTCCCCAGAACTGAATACAACGGCGATGGGACGGCAAAGAATTCGCTGACGTTCACGATCGACCACATTACCGTCAGCGAAAGCAACACGGATGCGGTTGTCAAGATCAGCGAAGCAACCGCTATCAGCACCGGAAGCGAGTATCTGACACGCGGCAAAGAATTCGCGATCAAGAAATGTGACGCGGGTACGGTCTTCGAAAACTTCAGACCGTATCATCCGGACCAGATTCTCGTCGGTCGAGGCACTTCCGTCCGACTCGTCTGGGACGTCAACGTTCCGCATTACTCGGCCGGAGAGCAGAAGAGTCCCGCCCCCTATTACATCACCACTCTGGGGTACGACCAACTCGGCGATACTCCCGTCGATGTCGTCGATGTCACAGGGGCTGCCGAATACCCCACCCGGCCGCTTTCCCATTCCACCATTTTCACCCTGACGCTCAATCTGTACAAGACAGGCGGCGAACTCGAGCGTTCTTACTCCCTCCGGAGGCTCATTGCAGTTGCTCCCTCCGACGCCAACTTCGCCACACTCAACGTCAGCGGCCATGCCAGCCTCCTGCGAACCGCTTCCCCTACCGGTGAAGGCAGGTTTATCGCCACGACCGACGGACTCCTTCACTGTAGAGTCCAATCGGCTCCGGACGGATCTCCATCCGGACTCAGTATCAAGCTCAGCTCCGCCGACGGGAGCAGCGCCCGCTCTTACAACATCATTTCAACCAATCCATCCGGCAGTAACTCATCCAATGATCCGGGCCGCGCCGCCAGCATTCTCCTGCCGGTGGCTCATGGCTCCTACACCGATGTATATCGCCCCTCCACCGCCGACAAAGGAACCTACCAAGTGGATTGGCACCCCCTAGGCGCCGGAGTACTCATCCCGGCCACCTGATGGTCGGAGTGGCGATTCCGCCGGCTTGCATTCAGGCCTGGCGCCGAAGCGAAGGCGGCCTTCGTCTGATCCTGTGCTCCATCACAGAGGCAGAGGAACAGTGCGAAGGCCGTAGTCGTGAGTCGCGATGAGTTCCGGACGCCTCGCGAGTCTGTTCTGGTGACCGGCACAGAGCGCGTATGACGCCGCCCTGCATGAGACACCACGGAGGACACCATGACGACCACGCCGAACGACCCGACCACCGCGCAGCCCGGCCGCCCGCCCGTGGTCGACCTGGACACCTGGCAGCGGGCCCGTGACGAGCTTCTGGTCCGCGAGAAGGCCCACACCCACGAGGGCGACGCCCTCGCCGCGGCCCGCCGCCGGCTGCCGATGGTGGAGTTCGACGGGACGGTCGAGGTCGTCGGACCCGACGGCCCGGTCCCGTTCCTGGACCTGTTCCAGGGCCGCGACGAGCTCGTGGTCTACAAGCACATGTGGTACGACGGCGCGCCGCACCAGGGGCAGTGCGAGGGCTGCACCACCGCGGCCTGGCACATCAAGGACGCGGTCTATCTCAGCGCCCGCGGCGTGTCGTTCGCCATTCTGACCACGGGCCGTTGGGACGAGGTGGCCTCCTACGTCGGGTTCATGGGCTACACCCAGCCGTGGTACTCGGTGCGCGACGTGGACGCGCCGGTCGGCGGCAGCATGGGTTACATCGCCTGTTTCCTGCGCGACGGCGACCGCGTGTTCCTCACCTACTCCACGACGGGCCGTGGCAACGAGCGGATCAACGGGTCCCTCGGCCTGCTCGACATGACGCCCTACGGCCGCGGCGAGGCATGGGAGGACAACCCCGAGGGCTGGCCCGAGGGGCACACCCCGTGCTGGTCCTGGCGCTCGGACGCGGACGGCAACGCCACCTGGGGCCCGACCAGCCGCCCCGTGCCGCAGTGGACCCGCCCCGGTGCGACCCCCGTGGACACCCTCGGGCGGCACGGCCACCACCACTGACAAGGTGTCCAGGTGCCGGGCGGAGCCTCCCAACGGCTCGCCCAATGGCCGACGAGCGCTCCCGCCGCACCAGACCGGCGATGCCCTGTTGCGCCGGCGGACCCGCGTCGTGGTCACGACCGCCTCGTTGCAGCCCTGGCCGTGGCGATCCCGCAGTCAGCTGGACGGCGCGTCGGAGGAGGCGGCCTCGCGTGCGCCCGGCGGCGCGCTCCAACTGGCGAGGAGACGCAGCGTCTGTGCGGAAGGGGAGCCGGGTTCGGCGGTGTAGAGGCAGATGCTCTGGTCGGGGTCGGCTGGAAGGGCCAGCGTTTCGTAGGAGAGGGTGAGTTGGCCGACCACGGGGTGGTCGAGGCGCTGGGTGCCGTGGGCGCACTGGTCCACGCGGTGGCCGGCCCACCAGGTGCGGAATTCGGGGACCTTGATGGACAGTTCCCCGACCAGTTCGTTCAGCTGCCGGTCGTCGGGGTGGCTTCCGGCAGCCAGGCGGAGGCTGGCGACGAACGTCTCGGCGGCTTTGTCCCAGTCCGCGTACAGCTCACGGGCGGCGGGGTGGAGCAGGACGAAGCGGGCGAGGTTGCGGTCACGGTACGGCAGCGCGTCGAAATCGGTGATCAGCGCCTTGGCGAGGTGGTTGGCCGCCAGGACGTCGCTGCGGTGGTTGACGACGAGGGCGGGCGAGACGTCGTTCAGGACGTCCAGCATGCGGTGGACCGCCGGCCGCATGCGCGGTCCACCGGCCGGACGCCGCCGGCCCGGGCCGGGCGTCCCGCGCCGGACGAGCTCGAAGAGGTAGCCGCGCTCGGTGTCGTCCAGGCGCAGGGCACGAGCCACGGCCTCCAGCACCGCCTCCGAGACATGGGGGTGCCGGCCCTGTTCGAGGCGGGCGTAGTAGTCCGTACTCACCCCGGCCAGGTGCGCGACCTCTTCACGCCGCAGCCCCGGCACCCGTCGCGCGCCGCCGCTGAAGGCGACCCCCGCATCCTCGGGGCGCAGCCGAGCCCGCCGCGAGCGCAGGAAGTCGCCTAGTTCACCGTTCTGGTCCATGCATCCAGTGTTACCACCGCGGTGGCACGGCGGGTCCGGCGAAGGTGGACCACCCAGACCCAGGTTCAGCAGGGCGCGCAGGCAGTCATGGTCGGCCAGCTTGGCAGAGCGTGGACTTCTGCGACATGTGTTTTTGGCGCGCCAAGGCCTCTCCAGTGGTTGCCGGTCAGCTACTGGTGACGGTGGTGCGGGCGGACTCGTCGATGTGGAGGGTGAAGATGTCGGGCCGCGCGTAGTGGCCGGTGGGGTCGAAGTCGAAGCGGGCGCGCGTGAGGTCGTCGAGGTCGAGTTCGGCGGTCAGTATGCCCTCGCCGTCGCGCAGCGGGCCGGCGAGGACCTCGCCGAGCGGGGAGACGATGACGGAGCCGCCGCCGATCAGGACGGTGTCGGGGGCGTCGCCCTGGACGGGGTGGAGGTCGGCGGGCACAGCGTCGCGGCGCAGGTACTGGTTGGCGCTGAGGACGAAGCAGCGGCCCTCCAGGGCGATGTGCCGCATGGTGGCCTGCCAGGCGTCGCGGTCGTCCACGGTCGGCGCGCACCACAGGTCGACGCCCTTGGCGTACATGGCGGTGCGGAACAGCGGCATGTAGTTCTCCCAGCAGATGCCCGCCCCGAGGCGGGCGGTGCCGGTGTCGATGACGGGGAGGGTGGAACCGTCGCCCTGGCCCCACAGGTAGCGTTCGGCCGCGGTCGGCATGAGCTTGCGGTGCAGGCCCAGGTAGCCGCCGGGGCCGAAGAACAGCGCCACGCAGTACAGGGTGCCGCCCTGGCGTTCGACCGCGCCGACGACGGCGTGGCAGCCGAGTTCCCGGGTGAGCGCGGCCAGGGTGTCGACCTCGGGACCGGGGACGTCGATGGCGGCGGCGTGGTAGCGGCGGAACAGCTCGCGGCCGGCCGGGGTGCGGCTGCCGACGGTGATGTCGAAGTCCAGACCTTTGGGGTAGCCGCCCAGGAATGCCTCGGGGAGGACGACCACCCCCGCGCCTCGGTCGCCGACGGCCTCCCGGATGAGTTCTTCGGCGCGGGTCAGCGCGGCCTGCGTGTCGAACAGCGGGGCGGCCGCCTGGACGACGGCAGCGGTCAGGGTACGGCGGGGCTCGGGGGCCGCGGCAGCGGCAGCGGCAGGGCTCGGGGAGGTCATGGCACCGAGATTAGGAATCCCCTGAATCATCGAGCAAGCTGATGTCCGTGATGATCGACATTTATGACAGTGAATTCAGGAAGGCGGACCTGAATCTGCTGGTGGTCTTCGCCGCCCTGATGCGCGAGGGCAGTGTCACCCGGGCCGCCGCCGCCCTGCACCTGAGCCAGGGCGCGGTCAGCGCCGCGCTCGGCCGCCTGCGCAGGCTGTTCGACGACGAGTTGTTCACCCGTACCCGCGCCGGCATCGAGCCCACGCGCCGCGCGGTCGAACTGGCCCGCCGCATCGAACCGGCCCTCGGGCTGGTCCAGGCCGCCGTCACCGGCCGGGACCACTTCGACCCGGCCACCGCCCGGCACGTGTTCACGCTGGGGATGTCCGACGACCTGGAGGCCGCGCTGCTGCCCCGGCTGCTGGCCGCCGCGGCCGGCCTTCCAGGCATCCGGATCGCCGTCCGGCAGGCCAACCGCAACACCGTCGCCGACATGCTCGACCACGGCGCGATCGACCTCGGCATCGCCGCCGCTCCCGCACACGGCCCCGACCACCGCACCCGGGATCTGTTCGCCTCCGGCTACACCTGCCTGTTCAACCCGCGACTGCTGCCGCTGCCGACCCCGCTGAGCCTGGACGACTATCTCACCCATCCCCACCTGCTGATCTCCTACGACGGGCGCCGCGGCATCGTTGACGACCTCCTGGAGGCACGCGGACTGACCCGCCGGATCGTCGCCTCCACCACCCACTTCGCCGGTGCCGCCCTCCAACTCACCACCCTGCCCGCCCTGGCCACCCTCCCCACCCACGCAGCCACCGTCTACGCCGACACCCTGGACCTGACGGCCACCGAACCACCCCTGCCCATGCCCCGGTACACCGTCAGTGCGATCTGGCACACCACCGTGGCCGACGACCCCGCCCACACCTGGCTCCGCCACCTCGTCGGCGGAGCCGAGAGGTCCCTGCCTCGCTCGCAGAAATGAAGCCGTGATCTGGGGTCATATCTCTTTCCCGGCCATCATGTTGATCAGGCCGTGGGCTGTGTTGTCGTCGGAGTCGATCCTGTGGACCTCGGCACCTTCAAAAGTGGCGACCTCGGTGCTGCGGGGGAACATGTCCTGTTCGTACTCGGTGAGCGCGGCCTCGATGTCGTCGGGGTGCGCGGCGAGGGCCTTGCCGAGTTCGGCGCCGTCGAGCATGGCCAGGTTGGCGCCTTCGCCGTTCGGGGCCGCGAGGTGGGCGGCGTCGCCGAGCAGTGTCACCCCCGGCACCCGATCCCACCGGTGCTCGATCGGCAGCGCGTAGTGGGGGCGCAGGACCGGCACGGTGTCGCCGTCGGTGATCAGCGCGGTGAGTTCCGGCGCCCAGCCGTCGAACTCCTGCGCGATCCGCGCTGTGGTCGCGGCGGCATCGGTGAAATCGATGGCGGCGAACCAGTCCTGCGGCTTGGACAGCGCCACGTAGGTGTGCAGGGTGTCGCCGCTTTCCCGGTGAGCGAAGATCTCCTTGCCCGGCGCGGGCGCCATCATCGACCCGCCGCCGACCGCTTTCGCGGCGGCCGGGTGGCGGGTGTCGGCCTCGAACAGGTAGGTCTCGACGAACGACGTGCCTGCGTACTCGGGTGTGGCGGAGGAGAGCAGCGGCCGGACTCGTGACCACGCGCCGTCCGCGCCGACCAGCAGGCTCGTGACGACGGTGGTTCCGTCGGCGAACGTCACCTCGTGGCGGCCCTCGCCGAGGGCACGGGCGCTGGTGACCTTGTGCCCCCACCGGACGGCGCCGGCCGGGAGCGAGTCGATCAGGATCTGTCGCAGCTCGCCGCGCTGCACCTCGGGCCGTCCGCCCGTGCCGTCGTCGGCTTTGTCGAGCAGGACGGTCCCGTCCCGGTCGAGGACCCGCATCGCCTGGCGTCCCTCCAGGACGATGGCGTGGAACTCGTCCATCAGGCCGGCTGCCTTGAGGGCGAGTTGCCCGTTGTAGTCGTGGATGTCGAGCATTCCGCCCTGCGTGCGCGCCGACGGGGAGGGATCGGCCTCGTAGACCGTGACCGGGATTCCGTGGACGTGCAGGACGCGGGCCAGCGTGAGTCCGCCGAGTCCGGCCCCGATGATCGTGACGGGCGTGTGCATGATGACTCCTCAGGGTCGGGCCGCCCGGCGAACTCCGGCCGGCCGTCTCCGAAAAGGTGCCTGGCCCCGCCGACCGGCCGCCGACATCCGACCGACACCCCCCGACAGGTGACCGACGCCGCGGATCAGTCCCGACACACAAGATCAATCTCAGCGGTCCAGGGGCGGCCCGGTGCGGGGGCTGGGCGCCCGCCGGTGGATCGCGTTCGGGGCGATCGCGTTCGGGGCTCTGTTCCTGGTGGATGCGGAGCGTGCCCGGGGCACGGTCGTGGCCTTGGAGTGGCGGGGGCTCACCGGTAGCCGTCCGAGGACGCCGCCTACGTCTCCACCGCCCCGGCGGGCGCGGCCGAGGTCAGCCTTCCGGCTCCTCGCCGTGCCACGACTGCCCGGTCCGGTTCCGCTGCGTCGGTATCCGGGAGATCTCCTGCGCAACGACGAGCGCCGCTGCGTCTGCCTCGGCACCGCCACTGCTGCGGCACTGATGATCTGGCTCCGCTCGTGAGCGTCAGATCAGCGCCTAGCGCCTATCCGTCTTCGGGCAGGTGGAAGTAGACGGTCCCCGACCACCAGGGGCCGTGTTCGGTCATCTCTGACTCGAACACCACATGCTGGATCTCAAGAGGGCCCAACTCCTCGATGGTTTCGGCCAACCGTCGAAAAAGGGCCGGAACGCTATCGCAGCCTGGGCCAGCGGGGTTGGCCTGCGAGAAATGACGCGCGGTCCAATGCTGCGGAGAATCAACCATGGGCAGATCGTAAAAGCTGCCGCCATCTGACCAACAGGCCAACCGCTGAGGCCAGGTGATTCAGGTCCCGAGGCGGCCGAGGGGATGATCGACCGGACAAGTCGTGTCCGCGAGTCGGGCGTCGTCTCGCTCGGCATTCCGAAGGTGAGGCAGTTCCTGCCCGACCTCCGCCCCGAGGGCGGGTCGTCGTACAGGTCCCCTGCCGTTGATCGTGTTCACAGGTACTTGAGGAGATCGGCCATCTCCCGCAGGGGCAGCCCCAGCGAAGCGCGGCGATCTCCAGGTCGGCGGCCCATCCGGACACGCCAGCCGCCCGCGGCAGGGACGGTGCGATCGAACAGGTGGGCAGACTGAGAGCCGATCCTGTTCGTTTCCGGAGCGCCCCTGTCGCTTTGGGCGTGGGACGGGCTGTTCGAACGGCCGGCCCGGGCCGGGTACCGGACCATCCGTTTCGACCGGTACGGCATCGGCTTCCGCGAACATCCTGGAGTTCCTGCACACGCGCAAACAGCCCTCATGACAGCTCCCGGTTCTTGCCGCCGAGGCCTACGGTGCCACCCGCGCCACGCCGCCCGTCTCGAGGGCCGCCCAGAGAGCACCGTCGGGACCCAGGGCGATGCCGTGTGGCTCGGATGCCGGTGAGGGCAGGTCATACTCGGTGATCTCGCCACTCGCGGCGATGCGGCCGATGCGGTTGGCTCCCCACTCGGTGAACCAGCAGTCTCCCGTGGACGCCGCGACAATGGCGTGTGGTTTGGCCGTGCGGTCGGGGAGCGGAAACTCCCTGATCTCACCATCCACCGAGATCCTGCCGATCTGGCCTGCGGCGATCTCGACGAACCACAGAGCCGTGCCATCACTGGCGATGCCCACGGGTGCCGCGTCCGGGGTGGGCAGTGGGTGGATGGCGGTGTCACCCTCGGTGGTGATGCGGCCGATCGCGTTCGCCTGGTTGAGGGTGAACCACAGGGCTCCATCAGGGCCAGTGGTGATCGCCGAGGGAAAGCCGCCCGCGACCGGAAGGGCGAACTCGGCGATCTCTCCCTTACTGGCGATACGGCCGATACGGTCGGCGTTCATCTGCGTGAACCACACCGCGTCGTCCGGGCCCGCGGTGATGCCGAAGGGGCCGCTGTCGGGCGTTGGCAGGGGGAAGGAGTCCACTTCACCGTCGGTGGTGATGCGGCCGATGCGGTGGTCCTGAGACCGGGTGAACCACAGTGCCCCGCCCGGCCCGGGGGTGATGATCGCAGGACGGCACGCCGGCGAGTCCAGGGCGTATTCCTTGAGCCCGCCGTCGAGAGTGAGACGCGCGATGCGACCGATGTGCACGAAGGTGAGCCACAGGGCACCATCGGGGCCGGTGGTGATGCCGTAAGGCCCGGCCTCCTGGTCTGCCACGCGGATCTCCGTGGCGGCTGAGGCATCAGGACGGGGCACGGCAACTCCTTACCAAGTAAGTGTCAGTCAGCGTTTCAGGCCTATGGCGCGGTCCCAGGACCATACTGGGACAAACGCTTCCGATATCCCGCCCGTACAGCTCCGGATCGGTGGATCGGTGGAGACGGGTCGGGCCCGCCCATGGCCACGCGGGTCGACGGCGACGGAAGTTTGATCTCCGTGCCGATCACCACCGCACCCTGCCGGTGAGAGGACAGCGGGCGCAACCGCTTTTCCGCGGGGCGTCAGGTCAGATGAATCGGACCCGTGCAGGTCTTCGAGGGGTGTAGGAGTGGCGCGATCCCACTTATGTGTCGTCCTCGGGCGGGGACTCGGCGAAGGCGCCGGCGGCCGCGGCGAGGGCGGCGGTTCTGGCCGCATGGCCGGGCAGTTGCGGGTCGGGGGCTGTGCGGAGGAGTACCAGCTGGTGGTAGAGCGGCGCGGTGGCGGCGATGAGCAGTCGCCGAGCGTCGGTTCGCGGTGGGAGTTCGCCGCGCCGGACGGCTCGGCTGACGACGATCTCGCAGCGGGCGTACCGGTCCTCCCAGAGCCGCTGTTGGGCGTGGGCGGCTTTCTCCGAGCGGAACGAGGCGGCGATCAGGGCCGCCATGATCGGCGGCTGTGCGGCCATGGCTGTCTGGATCTCCTGGTTCAGCGCTGCCAGGTCGCCTTCCAGTGAGCCGGTGTCCGGTGGCTGCCAGTCGTCGTCGCTCGCCGCGTCGAGTACGTCGGCGAGCAAGCCGCCGATGTCCCCCCAGCGCCGGTACACCGTGGTGCGATGCACCCCGGAGCGGGCGGCGACGGCGTCCATCGTGAGCCCGTCATAGCCGTGTTCGCCGAGCTCCGCGCGGACCGCGTCGAGTACCTGCGTACGGATACGGGCGGTGCGGCCCCCGGGACGGCTTCGGGTGGGCGGCGGCCGGGTGTCTTCTGGTTCTGGGTCTGTGGGAGTGATCACTGAAAGTCCGTTTGCTCACGGGGACGGCGTTGTGGCAGCATCTTAATGCATCAGTTGTCGCACTAGTGGAGTGATCAATGCTCTTCCAAAGCGTTTGCCCGGCCGCGCGGCCCTCGATGGCCGCCTCGTTCCCGAACGCTTTGGAGTCTCCGCATGCCTACACAGATCACCGCGCTCGCCGTCAGCAAGTCCTTCAACGGCAGGCTCGTCCTTGACTCGGCGACCTGCTCGCTCGCCGCGGGCGAGCGCACCGGGATCATCGGTGAGAACGGATCCGGCAAGACCACCCTGCTGCGCCTGCTCGCCGGGCAGGAACGTCCCGATCAGGGCGAGGTCGTCGTCCAGGCCACCGGCGGCGTCGGCTATCTCGCCCAGGACGAGCGGATGGAGCCGCGGGCGACCGTCCAGCAGATCATCGACCGGGCCCTGAGTGATCTACGCGGCGTCGAGCAGCGAATGCGCCGTCTGGAGGCCGCGATGGCCGATGGTGACGAGTCGGGCATGGCCGAGTACGGCGAACTGATGACGGCCTTCGAACTGCGCGGCGGCTACGACGCCGACGCCCGCGTGGAACGTGCTCTGCACGGTCTCGGCCTCGGGCTGGTGGGCCGTGACCGCGCCGTGGGCAGCCTGTCCGGCGGAGAACGGGTCAGGTTGCGGCTGGCGGCCGTCCTGGCGGCGGCGCCGGAGGTGCTGCTGCTGGACGAGCCGACCAACCATCTCGACGACGGCGCCCTGAACTGGCTGGAAGAACACCTGCGCACCCGGCGGGGCACCACGGTGGCGGTCTCCCACGACCGCGTCTTCCTCGAACGTGTCACCACCAGCCTGCTGGAGGTGGAGGCCGACCGGCGCCGCGTCGTCCGGTACGGCAACGGCTACACCGGCTACCTCGCCGAGAAGGCGGCCGCCCGGCAGCGCTGGGCCCAGGCGCACGACCAGTGGCGGGCCGACGTCGACCGGCTGCGCGAGGCCGCCGCGACCACCGCCCGCCAGGTGGCCCCCGGCCGCCCGATGAAGGACGGCAACAAGATGGCCTACGACCGGGCTGGCGGCCGAGTACAGCAGTCGCTGGCCAGCCGGGTGCGCAACGCCGAGGAACGGCTGCGCCGCCTCCTCGCCACCCCGGTCCCGCCCCCGCCGGAGCCGCTGCGCTTCACCCCCGTACTGCGGGCCCGCCGCCTGGAGGGCGCCGTACTCGACGCCACCGACATCGCCGTCACGGACCGGCTCGACCGCACGAGCCTCGCCGTCATGGCGGGCGAGCGCCTGCTGATCACGGGGCCGAACGGAGCGGGCAAGAGCACCCTCCTCCGGGTCCTGGCCGGCAATGTCGCTCCCGACAGCGGGAGCGTCACCCGCCGCGGCAGGATCGGCTACCTCTCCCAAGAGCCGCGCCCCGGGCAGCCGGACGAGACCGTGCTGGCCGCCTTCGCCCGCGGGCGGAAAGGAGAGGCCGCCGGACACAGCGAACGGCTGCTGTCCCTCGGCCTGTTCGACCGCGACCAGCTCACGGTGCCGGTCGGCCGGCTGTCCACCGGGCAGTTGCAGCGTCTCGCCCTGGCGCGATTGCTCAGCGAGCCGTCAGACGTCCTGTTGCTCGACGAGCCCACCAACCATCTGTCGCCGGCCCTCGTCGAAGACCTGGAGACCGCGCTGACCGGGTACCACGGCACCCTCGTCATCGTCAGCCACGATCGCCGGCTGCGCCGGCGCTGGCAGGGCTCCCACCTGGCCATACAGGCGACTGCGAGGTCCGCCGCCAAGTGCTGAGGTCCTCCGGACCCGCAGACACCCCTTATCTGAGAGGAAGCAACTCGTGATGCCGCCTGTTCCCGCCGACCCGACCGTGGTGCATCCGATGCCCGAGCAGCCGCGGGTGGTGCTGTTGAAGCCACTGATCACCTCGCCGCTGATCGAGGTCGGGGAGTTCTCCTACTACGACGATCCCGACGACCCGACCGCCTTCGAAACCCGCAACGTGCTGTACCACTACGGGCCGGAAAAGCTGGTCATCGGGAAGTACTGCGCGCTGGGCGAGGGGGTGCGGTTCATCATGAACGGCGCCAACCACCGCATGGACGGCCCCTCGACGTTCCCTTTCCCGATCATGGGCGGCTCCTGGACCGAGCACTTCGACCTCATCGCCGGCCTGCCCGGACGGGGTGACACCGTAGTGGGCCATGACGTCTGGCTCGGCTACCGGGCCATGGTGATGCCCGGTGTCCGCATCGGCCACGGAGCGGTCATCGCTTCCGGCTCCGTCGTCGTCGACGACGTCCCCGACTACGGCATCGTCGGCGGCAACCCCGCCCGTCTCATCCGCCGCCGCTACAGCGATGAGGACATCAACCGCCTCCTGGCCCTGGCCTGGTGGGACTGGCCGCTCCAGCACATCACCGAACACATCCGCACGATCATGTCCGGCAGCATCGACGACCTGGAAAACGCCGCCCCCGGGCACACACCGCGGTGAGGCCGGGCGGCTGCACCGCCATGCCGCGCGGCGACCACTCCCCCGCGGTCCATCCACACTCCAGCACCGAGAATCGGGCCATCAGCATGCCTTCTTCGTCCCGCCACCCGTTCGCCGACTGGCTTCGCACCCATGCCGTCCCCCTCACCCATCTCGACCGTGAGGCGCCGCTCGACGATCTCGAGCCACTGCGCGACATCGTCGGCGACGCCCGCGTCGTCGCGATCGGCGAGAATTCCCACTTCATCAGCGAGTTCGCGCTCCTGCGCGAGCGCATCCTGCGGTTCCTGGTCGAACGCTGCGGCTTCACCGTCCTGGCCTTCGAATACGGCTTCAGCGAAGGCTTCCCCCTCGACGCATGGGCCCAGGGCGAGGGGGCGGACGACGACCTGTCGGCCCACCTCGCCGGAGCGATTCCCGTGGGAGTCGGTGGGCCGCTGCGCTGGATGCGCGGGCACAACCGCACAGCCTCACCACCGGTGCGTTTCGCCGGCGTCGACATCCCGGCGGCCGGTGGGTCCCTGCTCCCCGCCCTGGCCCCGGTCGCCGACTACCTGCGCCACATCGATCCCGAGACCCTGCCGGCGGTCGAGACGGCAATGCGGATCGCCGAACCGTTCGCCGGTGGCTCCGCGGCCGACGCCGCGCCCGCGTGGGCGCGCCTGGCCACCGCCGAACAGGACGCCCTCAGCGCGACCCTGACGCGCCTGCTCATCCGGTTCCGCGCCCTCGAGCCTCTGTATGTCTCCCGCGGCGGCCAGCAGAGCTACGACATCGCCTTGCGACGCCTCGAAGGCGCCCTCCACGGCGACTACACCTTCCGTGCCATGGCCGGCCTCTTCGCCGGCACAGGGCTGACCGCCGACACCTCGGCCCGGGACGTCTACATGGCCGAGTCGGTCCTATGGCACCTGAAGCGCTTCGAACCCGGCACCCGCGTCGTGCTGGTGGCTCACAACGCCCACATCCAGAAAACGCCGGTCTCCTTCAACGGCCACCTCACGGGGCTCCCGATGGGACATCACCTGCGCCGCGCGCTCGGCGACGAGTACGTCGCCCTCGGCCTGACGAGCACCACGGGACACACCGCGGACATGCGCCGGGACGAGAACGCACGGTTCGGTTTCACCATCGACGCCACCGCGCTGGAGCCGCCCGAGCCGGGAAGCATCGAAGCGGCCTTCGCCGATGCCGGGCTCGGGCTCAGCATCGCCGACCTTCAGCAGGCACGCCACGAGGCCCCCGGCGGCTCCGGCCTTGCCCCGGGCCCCGACCGCATCCGGATACAGAGCGCCTACCTGCACACCCCCATCCTCGAGGCGTTCGACGCCATCCTCAACACCCCGACCTCCACCGTGGCCGACAACCTCGACAACTTGTGAGACACCATCACGCGGTGTTCCTCGGCTGGTTCGGCACACCGTGAGCGTTTGCGTGTGGGCTTTCACTCCCCAGGCAGCGCAGCGCCTGCATGGCCTCGCGCTCAATGCGTGAAAGATCGCGGAGGATGGTGCCTGCCTGTACGAGGGGCTGCGCATCGCCTGACTCACCGGCCTTTGTGATCAGTGCCGCGACTTCCGTCCACAGGGTGGCTGCCTCGGTGTAAAGCCTGTGGCCGGTGCGCAGGTGGTCGCTGTCGAGCTGTTGGGAGCATTCGGCGAGGAAGTCGCGGTAGAGGTTACGGAACAGGGCGCCGCCGGTGCCGGCCTTCTCCATCAAGAGGGCAGCCTGCGGTAGGTCCCGCTGCGGGGCGTCGGTCCGCTGGAGCCAGGTGCGTACCAGCTTGCCGGCCTTTTCGATGCCTCGGTGGCCGAGGTTGGCGATGGGCGGGTTGAGGAAGGCGTCGGCGCAGGCGGTGATGGCGGGAACGATCCGGTCCCGTGGGGAGGACGGGTTCCCCGGAGCGGTGAGGGTGAAGGACCGGTGTTTGGCGGCCATCGGTCCACGTGCGGCCCTGGCCTCGGCGAGGCTCGCCAGGCTGGTGGATACGGCTCCGCCCTGCTGGTCGGTGTCCACCAGATAGGCGTCGCGGTCGTCGTAGCCGTACATGGCGACGACATGACCGCCGAAGTGCACCTTCGACCCGAAGTAGTCCAGGTGGTAGCTGTCGAGCTGTAGTCCCACCGGGTGGCCGGCGTCGATGGGGGCCACCACGTTCTCCCATGCCCTGCGAGGGGAGGTGGTCTCCTGGACCAGGAGTTCCAGCCCGAGTGTGGTGGCCAGGTTCCTGGTGAGGTCGAAGGGCTTGACCCGTCCCCCGAGGAAGGGGAAGCCCATGTTCTTGCTGTCCCAGTAGATGAAGGACAGACCGGAACCGAGGCCGAAGAGCATGGGTTCGGACAGATCGAGCCCCTGGTGCCGCAACAGCACCCCCAGAGCCGTCGTCTCGCAGTGCTGCGTACCGCGGACATCAAGGTCTATCACCGTGGTCATGCCATGCTTCCCTGGATGTAGAGGCCTCTGCCGACCCGACGCGAAAGGCCTCACGTACGGCGCTTCGTCTTGCACGCCATCATGGTGGACTCTCCCACGGTGGGAGAGTCCACCAGCCCCCTGCTCCTAACCTGCTCGACCGTCTTTGGGACGTCGGCGGTCTCGGACTGGCCATAGGCGAGCCGGGTGTCGTAGCGGCGGAAGACAAAGTGGACGTCGTCCCAGGCGAAGTGGCCGAGACGGTTGGTGGCGAACTGCCACTCCCAGCCCTGTGCGGTGCAAGGACTCCGTATGACGTACGGACAGCGGGGGCGCCGGCGATCGCGCCTGTATACCGTCGTCCGGCCGCCCGGGCAAACCCTGTACGGGCAGGATCATCGTATCGAGTTAATACCAACGGCTTCTCACGGCCGTCCGGGCGCAGCGGCCGTTACTGTTCCCCGGGATCTGGACGGATTCCCGGATGTTTGCCCCTTCTTTTTCCTCTTTCCCGGTGACGCGCGCACGCCGACCATGCCCTGATCAAGGAGAGCTCGCCCGATGACTGTTGAGACCAGTCCGGAAGCACAGCCGGTGCCGCCTCGGCAGTCCGGCAGCCTGTCCACTGCGGCTGCCCGCAACCTTGCCACCACGACCAAGTCCGCCCTGCAGATGCAGGGGATCACCTCTCGCTGGCTGCTGCGGACGCTCCCCTGGGTGGAGGCCAAGGGCGGTACCTACCGGGTGAACCGCCGGCTGAGCTACACCGTCGGCGACGGGCGTGTGGCGTTGGTGCAGGACGGTGCCCACGTCCGGGTGATCCCCCGCGAGCTCGGCGAACTGGCCGTGCTGCGCGGATTCGAGGATGTGGAGCTGCTGACCGCGATCGCCGACCGGTGCGTGCAGCGCGACTTCCGGGCCGGCGAGGTGCTGGTCGAGCGCGGAACGCCCGCTGAGCAGCTCCATCTGATCGCCCACGGCCGCATCAGCCGGACTTCCGTCGGCAAGTACGGCGATGAGGTCGCCGTCGCCGTACTTGCCGATGGCGACCGGTTCGGTGAGGCAGCCCTGTTGGACGCGGAGGCCCGGTGGGGCTACACCGCCACCGCCGAGACCGCCGGCATCGTGCTCACCCTGTCCCGCGCCGACTTCGCCGCCGTGGTGTCCGCGGCGCCGGGCCTCCAGGCGCACATCCAGCGGTACGGCTCACGTCTCCGCGAGCGGCAGAACCGTCATGGCGAGGCCGAGATCGCGCTGTCGGCCGGCCACACCGGCGAACCCGAACTGCCCGGCACGTTCGTCGACTACGAGCTGAAGCCGCGGGAGTACGAACTCTCCGTCGCGCAGACCGTTCTGCGGGTCCACACAAGGGTCGCCGACCTTTACAACGGGCCGATGAACCAAACCGAGGAGCAGCTCAGGCTCGTCATCGAGGCGTTGCGCGAGCGCCAGGAGCACGAGCTGATCAACAACCGGGAGTTCGGGCTGCTCCACAACGCCGACTTCAAGCAGCGCATCCAGACCCACTCCGGCCCGCCCACCCCGGACGACCTCGACGAGCTGCTCTGCCGCCGCCGAGGCTCCAAGTTCTTCCTCGCCCACCCCAGGACGATCGCGGCGACCGGGCGTGAGTTCAACTCCCGCGGGCTCTATCCGTTCGGCGTGCTGGAGAACGTGCAGATCGCCCGCACGCCCGACTAGACGGCCCAGACCTCCCGGGACAGCCACCCATCCCGCCAAGGAGCCACCGATGCCCGAACCTGAGCCTTCCCCTCCGCAGTCGAGTCCGCCCGCGGCCGCCAGCGGCGGCCGCCCCCTTGTGCCGTCCCCGCCCATCCTGTCTGCCGTCGATGTTTCCGCCGCCGAGGTGCGGACGCCGGGCGCCGGTCCGGACCGGATCCTGGGTGGTCCCAGTGGCCTGGGCACGGCCGGTCTGCGTCTGGTCCGACAGGAGGAGCCGCCAACGCTCCCGGAACCTCCGGCGGCTACGGCTACGGCTACGGCCGCCGCTGGAGGGAATCCGATTCCTGGTCTGTACTACCACCCGGTGGCGGAGCCCGACCCCGTACGGGTGGAGGAAGTCGGCCGCAGGATCAAGGCATGGGCGCTGGACGAGGTCGATCTGTACCCCGAGGAGTGGGAGGAGGAGTTCGACGGCTTCTCCGTGGGGCGCTACATGGTCGTCTGCCATCCGGACGCCCCGACCGTCGATCACCTGATGCTCGCCACGCGGCTGATGGTCGCGGAGAACGCGGTGGACGACTGCTACTGCGAAGACCACGGAGGCTCGCCCATCGGCCTGGGCGGACGCCTTCTGCTGGCCCACACCGCCCTCGACCCCCTGCACACCACCAGGGAATACCAGCCCCAGTGGGCGGAATCCCTCCACGCGGACGCACCCCGGCGTGCCTACCGCTCCGCCATGGAGTACCTCCTCCAAGTGGCCAGCCCTTCCCAGGCCGACCGGTTCCGGCACGACATGGCCCGGCTGCACATGGGGTACCTGGCCGAGGCCGCCTGGGCCCAGACGGACCACGTCCCCGAGGTGTGGGAGTACCTGGCGATGCGCCAGTTCAACAACTTCCGCCCCTGCCCCACCATCACCGACACCGTCGGCGGCTACGAACTGCCCGCGGACCTGCACGCCCTGCCCGCCATGCAACGGGTCATCGCGCTCGCCGGCAACGCCACCACCATCGTCAACGACCTCTACTCCTACACCAAGGAACTCGCCTCCCCCGGCCGCCACCTCAACCTCCCCGTGGTGATCGCCGAACGCGAAGACCTCCCGGACCGCGAGGCCTACCTGAAGGCGATCGAGGTCCACAACGACCTCATGCACGACTTCGAGGCCGAGGCCACCGCTCTCGCCACCGCCTGCCCCGTCCCCAGCGTGCAGCGCTTCCTGCGCGGCGTGGCCGTATGGGTCGACGGCAACCACCACTGGCACCAGACCAACACCTACCGCTACACCCTGCCCGACTTCTGGTAAGAAGAATGGACCTGTCCGTGACCAGCACCGAGCTCACCACCGACGCCACCCCCGCCAACGCCCCCTTGTTCATCCCCGCCCCGGTGACGCCCTACCAGGGGGACATCGCCCGCTACTGGGACCACGAGGCCAGGCCCGTGAACCTGCGTCTCGGCGATGTCGACGGCCTTTACCACCACCACTACGGCATCGGCGACGTCGACCACGCCGCGCTCCGCGACGCGGACGACAGCGCATACGAGAGGAAGCTGATCGCCGAGCTCCACCGCCTGGAGTCGGCGCAGGCCGAACTCCTCCTGAACCATCTCGGCCCCATTGGGCGCGACGACACCCTCGTGGACGCCGGCTGTGGCCGTGGCGGCTCGATGGTCATGGCCCACCAGCGCTTCGGGTGCAAGGTCGAGGGCGTCACCCTGTCGGCCAAGCAGGCCGACTTCGCCAACCAGCGTGCCCGCGAACTCGGCATCGAGAACCACGTCCACGCCCGCGTCTGCAACATGCTCGACACGCCCTTCGAGACCGGGCGGGCCGCGGCCTCGTGGAACAACGAGTCGAGCATGTACGTCGACCTGCACGACCTCTTCGCCGAGCACTCCCGGATCCTCGCGGTCGGCGGTCGCTACGTGACCATCACCGGCTGCTGGAACCCGCGTTATGGCCAGCCCTCGAAGTGGGTCTCCCAGATCAACGCGCACTTCGAATGCAACATCCACTCCCGCCGGGAGTACATGCGCGCCATGGCCGACAATCGCCTCGTGCCACAGGCCGTCATCGACCTCACTCCCGCGACGCTGCCCTACTGGGAGCTGCGGGCCACGTCCTCGCTGGTCACGGGCATCGAGGAAGCGTTCATCAACTCCTACAAGGACGGCTCCTTCCAGTACCTCCTGATCGCATCCGACCGCGTCTGACCACCTGACGGCTGAAAGGGCCGGGCCCGTCCCTGACGGACCCGCCCCTTTCAGCGCACCCCGGGGTCGGGCAGCGGTTCGAGTTCGGTCACCGCGTACTCGACCCGAACCTCGTCGGCCAGCTTCAGCGCGCCGAGGAAAGCGGTGTACGGCTTGATCCCCCAGGTGGACTGGGTGACCGTCGCCCAGCCGCACACCATTCCATCGCCGTCGCTGCCACCGTGCACGGTCGCCGTGTGTGTCCGGCCCTTGATGGTGAGATCCCCGGTGATCTCGAAGGACGGAAGCGTTCCCGTGATGCTCGTGGAGCGAAAGGTGATCGTGGGGTGCCGCGCGGTGTGCAACAGGGCCTCCCCCTCCAGCGTCCTTTTGATCTCGGCCCGGTCGGCGTCGGTGAGGGGTTTGAGCCCGCCGGTCCCCTCCCGGACAGTCAGGGAACCCGTCTCGACCGTCACGGTCACCGATGACCGCCCGGGATCGTCGGCGACGACCACCGCGCTCCCCGACCAGCGGGTGGCCTCGATGGTGAGGTCGTGCCCCGCCTTCCGGCCGAGCCCGGCGCGGCTGGTCTTGATCAGCAAACGGCCCGTCGGCGGCCCGAACCCGTACGCCCCATCACTCAATGTCACGGATCTGACTGTACGTGACGAATAGGGACCGGCGGGCGCGCGGACGGCCGCGTCAGGGAACGCCGGCGAGCCGCAGCAGCGCGGCCGTGCCCGCTGCGGCGAGCACCACGACGAGGAACGGCGCTTTGCGCCAGGCGAGCGCTCCGCCGACGATGACCCCGATCGGGCGGGCGGGGCCGGCGAAGCCGCCGCTCTCGGTGAGCGCCGCTGTGGCCGTCAGTGCGGTGAGCAGGACCACCGCCGAGACTTCCAGCAGCTTCTCGGCCCGTTTCGGGAAGGTGACCTTGGCCCGCAGGGCCGGTCCCGCGAGGCGGAGCAGGAAGGTACCGGCCGCCAGGGCCAGCATCGCCGCCAGCAGCGCTACGGCATGACTCAACGCACGGCTCCTTCCGTGGCCTTGGCGGCGAACAGCGGCAGCGCGGCGAGGGCGACCAGTACCGGGAGCCCGGCCGGCAGAAACGCGCTGACGGCCAGTGTCAGCGCGGCGCCGGCCAGCGCCGTTCGCCGTACTGGCCGTTCCTTCATCGCGGGGAGGATCAGGGCGAGGATCACCGCGGGGAACATGGCGTCCAGGCCGAGGGCCGCGGTGTCCTCCACGACGCTGCCGAGGAGCGCGCCCAGCGCGGCGCCGGCCGGCCAGCAGACCAGGATGCCCAGTCCGCAGGCCCAGTACGCGGCCCGCTTGCGTGGCAGTCCGTCCTGGGCCATGGCGAAGACGACCGTCTCGTCGTTCATCAGATGGGTGCCGAGCAGTCCGCGCCAGCCCCGCCCGAGCACATCGGGGACCGCCAGTCCGAACGGCAGGTGGCGGGCGTTGACGAGGAGCCCGGCCAGCAGTGCGGCGATCGGGCTGCCCCCGGCGGCGATGATGCCGACGAACAGGAACTCGGACGACGCGGCCAGGACGAGCGCCCCCATCAGGACCGGGAACCACCATGCGAACCCTGAGGTGACCGCGGTGGCGCCGTAGGAAACGCCGATGACCCCGACGGCCAGGCAGACGAGCGCGATGTCGCGCAGCAGCCTTCCACCCAGTGTTCTCCATAACGAACGCATGGCGTTTATACTGAACACCCCCTGCCGTGTTCGTCAAGGAGAACCACCGACCATTGGAGCGAACCCGCGTGTCCGAGGCCGACCCCGCCGACCCTGCGCTCAAGCCGCCGCTCGAAGTGATCGCCGCGTCCCTGCGGGCGGCACGCGTCCGGGCAGGGCTGTCCCTCACCGAGGTGGCCCGCCGGGCCGGGCTTGCCAAGTCCACGCTCTCGCAGTTGGAGTCCGGCACCGGAAACCCCAGCCTGGAGACGCTGTGGGCGCTCTGCGTGGCCCTGGAGATCCCGTTCTCCCGGCTGTTGGCCGTCCCCCGGCCGCAGGTCCAGGTGATCCGCGCGGGAGAGGGACCGGGCATAGGCGCCGCCCAGAGCGACTACCGGGCCACCCTCCTCGCCGCCTCCCCGCCCGGGGCCCGGCGGGACGTCTACAGCATCGCGGCCGAGCCCGGCCCGCAGCGTTCCTCCGCCCCGCACCTGCCCGGAGTCGTGGAGCATGTGGTGATCAGCGCGGGCCGGGCCCTGGTGGGCACCGCCGACGAGCCGGTGGAGCTCCGCCCGGGCGACTACATCTGCTACCCGGCCGATGTCCCGCACGTCTTCCAGGCGCTGGAGCCCGCCACCCGCGCGGTGCTCGTCTCGGAGCATCTCTGACCTTCAGTGCCCCATGCCCAGGCCGCCGTCCACCGGCAGGACGGCGCCTGAGATGTAGGCCGCGTCCTCGGAGGCGAGGAACCGTACCGCCGCCGCCACCTCCGCCGCCTGTGCACTGCGTCCCAGGGGCACCTTGCTCAGCATGGCGGCCCGCTGTTTGTCGTTCAGCGCCTTGGTCATGTCCGTCTCGACGAATCCCGGCGCGACCACATTGCAGGTGACGCCCCGTGAGCCGAGCTCGCGGGCCACGGACCGGGCGAAGCCGACCAGGCCGGCCTTCGAGGCCGCGTAGTTGGCCTGCCCGGCCGCGCCGAGCAGACCGACCACCGAGGAGATCAGCACGATCCGCCCCCGCCGCGCCTCGACCATCTCCCCGGCGGCCCGCTTGACCACTCGGAAGACCCCCATCACGTTGGTGTCCAGCACCTCCGCGAAGTCCTTGTCGGCCATCCGCAGCAGCAGCCGGTCCCGGGTGATGCCGGCGTTCGCCACGAGTACCTCCACCGGGCCGTGCGCCGCCTCCACCTCCTTGTACGCCCGCTCCACCTGATCGGCTTCGGTGACGTCACATGTGACGGCGAGGCAGCCGAGCCGGGTCGCGGCCTGCGGCGGCTCGCCCGTCCGGTAGGTCAGCGCGACCCTGTCGCCGGCCTCCGCGAAGGCATGGGCGACCGCGAGGCCGATGCCCCGATTCCCTCCGGTCACCAGGACCGAACGGCTCATGATTCCCACGCACCCTTTCCCCACGCCGGTCAGGCGATCTTGTGAACCCAGCCGAACGGGTCCGGCCGCGCGCCGGTCTGGATTCCCGTCAGCTCCGCGTGCAGTCGCGAGGTGACCGGGCCGGGCGTCCCGCCGCCGATCGTCCAGTCGCCGTCCGCGCTCCTGACGAAGCCGACCGGCGTGACCATCGACGAGGTGCCGCAGGAGAACACCTCGGTCAGCGCCCCCGACTCGGCGTCGGCCCGCCACTGCTCCACGCTGATCCTCCCCTCCTCGGTCCGGTAGCCGAGTTCGGCCGCCAGCGCCAGCACCGAGTCCCGGGTGACCCCGGCCAGCAGCGTCCCGGACAGCTCCGGCGTGACCAGCCTCGTGCCGTAGACGAAGAACAGGTTGCTGGTGCCCATCTCGTCCACCCACCGGCGCTCCACGGAGTCCAGCCACACCACCTGGTCGCAGCCCATCTCCCGGGCCTGCGCCTGGGCCACCAGGGTGCCCGCGTAGTTGCCGCCGCACTTGGCCTCGCCCGTGCCCCCGGGAGCCGCCCGTGTGTAGTCCCGTGAGAGCCACACCGCGAGCGGTTTCGCCCCGGCCTTGAAGTAGGCGGCCGCCGGCGAGGCGATCACCATGAACCGGTAGGCGGCGGACGGCCCGTAGAAGCCGATCGTGTGCTGCGTGGCGATCATGAACGGCCGTAAGTACAGGCTGTGCCCGGGCCGTTCCGGGACCCAGTCCCGGTCGGCGGTGACCAGGAGCTCGAGGGCCTCGACGAAGGTTTCCTCGGGCAGCTGCGGCATCGCCATCCGCGCGCTGGAGCGGTTGAACCGGGCCGCGTTGGCGTACGGGCGGAAGGTCACCACGGTGCCGTCCGGGCGCCGGTACGCCTTCATGCCCTCGAACACCTCCTGTCCGTAGTGGAAGACCTGGGCCGACGGGTCGAGCACCAGCGGTCCGTACGGATGCAGCCGGGCGCCGTGCCAGTCCCGCCCCCGGTCCCAGTCGATGCTGATCATGTGGTCGGTGAACACCTCGCCGAAGGCGGGGGCCTCCAGCAGCGCCGCCCGCTCCGCGGCGGGCAGCGGGACGGCCGTCTCGGTGGTGAAGGTGATGGTCATGGGCGCTCCGAGGCAGGGGGTTGCGGCGTACAGGTCACAGGGGGGTGTTGGCGTGCTTGCGGGACGGCTGCTCCGCATGCTTGGTCCGCAGCATCCGGAAGGCGCGTACCAGCACCGACCGGGTCTCGGCGGGGTCGATCACGTCGTCGACCAGCCCGCGCTCGGCCGCGTAGTAGGGGTGCATCAGCTCCGACCGGTAGTCCTTGACCATCCGGGCCCGCACGGCCTCCGGGTCGGCCGCCGCCGCGATCTGTTTACGGAAGATAACGTTCGCGGCGCCCTCGGCGCCCATGACCGCGATCTCGTTGGTCGGCCAGGCGTAGGAAAGATCAGTGCCGATCGAGCGCGAGTCCATCACGATGTACGCCCCGCCGTACGCCTTGCGCAGGATCAGCTGTACTCGCGGCACCGTAGCCTCACAGAACGCGTACAGCAGCTTCGCCCCGTGCCGGATCACCCCGCCGTGCTCCTGGTCCACCCCCGGCAGAAAGCCCGGCACATCCACCAGGGACAGCAGCGGAATGTTGAACGCGTCGCACATGCGCACGAAGCGGGCGGCCTTTTCACTGGCCTTGATGTCGAGCACCCCGGCCAGCGCGATCGGCTGATTGGCGACGATGCCGACCACCTGCCCGCCGAGCCGGGCAAGACCGCACAGGATGTTGGGGGCCCACCGCTCATGGACCTCCAGAAAGTCGCCGTGGTCGACGATCTCCTCGATCACCCGGCGCATGTCGTACGGCAGCCTGCCCTCGGCCGGAACCAGGCCGAGCAGCGCCTCGCCGCGCCGGTCGGCGGCGGCCGTGCACGGTGCGGAGGGCGGGGCCTGCTGGTTGTTGGACGGCAACAGGGAGAGCAGGTAACGGACCTCGCTCAGGCAGGTCGGCTCGTCCTCGTACACGAAGTGGGACACGCCCGACAGCTCCGCGTGCACATCGGCGCCGCCGAGCCGCTCCTGGGTGACGTCCTCACCGGTCACGGCCTTCACCACGTCCGGCCCGGTGATGAACATCTGCGAGGTGCCGCGCACCATGAACACGAAGTCGGTCAGCGCCGGAGAGTACGCCGCGCCGCCCGCGCAGGGCCCCAGGATCACCGATATCTGCGGTATCACCCCGGAGGCCCGCACATTGCGCTGGAAGATCCCGCCGTAGCCGGCGAGGGCCGACACGCCTTCCTGGATCCTGGCCCCGGCCCCGTCGTTGAGCGAGACCAGCGGCGCACCGGCCGCGATGGCCATGTCCATGATCTTGTGGATCTTCTCGGCGTGCGCCTCCCCGAGCGCTCCACCGAAGATCCGGAAGTCATGCGCGTAGACGAACACGGTGCGGTCCTCGACCGTGCCCCAGCCTGTGATCACACCGTCCGTGTGCGGTCTGCGGTCCTCGATCCCGAAGCCGACCGCCCGGTGTCGGCGCAACGGTTCCACCTCGGCGAACGACCCCGGGTCCAGCAGCAGGTCGATACGCTCGCGGGCGGTCAGCTTGCCCTTTGCGTGCTGCGCCCGGGTCGCGCGGTCGCTCGGGCCACGACGGGCCTGCTCCTTGGCGGCGTGCAGCTCGGCCACCCGCGCCCGGGTGTCCCGCTGAACGGTCGTCATCTGCTCTCACTCTCCTTCCGGGGCCGGCCGGCCGGTACGACGGCCCGTACGGCTGTGGCCGCGCGGCAGCGCTGCCGGTGCGCGCCCAGCCCCGCCACCTCCGCCTCCACCACGTCACCGGCCCGCAGATACGGCTGGTCCGGGCGGCCCAGGGCGACCCCGCCGGGCGTCCCGGTCAGCACCACGTCACCCGGGTGCAGCACCATGAACTGGCTGACGTACCAGACCAGGTGGGCCACGTCGAAGACCATGTCGGCGGTGGTCCCGTCCTGCATCAGCCGGCCGTTGACCCGGCAGGTCAGCCGCAGCCGCTGCGGATCGCCGGCTTCGTCCGGGGTGACCAGATACGGGCCCAGCGGGCTGAAGGACTCGAACGACTTGCCCTTCACCCACTGGCCGCCGCGCTCCAGCAGCCAGCTCCGCTCGGACACGTCGTCACCGGTGGCGAATCCCGCGACATGGGCCCGCGCGGCGGCGCGGTCCGGCAGATACTGGGCGCGCCGCCCGATCACCACGGCCAGTTCGACCTCCCAGTCGGTCTTCTCTCCGCCGGGCGGCAGCAGCAGATCGTCGTACGGGCCGACCAGGGTGGACGGCGCCTTGCTGGAGACGATCGGCTCGTCCGGCAGCGCCAGGCCCGCCTCGGCGGCGTGCATCCGGTAGTTGAGCCCGATCGACAGCAGATGCCCGCCCGGACGGACGGGCGGCCCGACGCGCTCGGCGGCCGGGTCGACCGCCGGCAGCCCGGCGGCCTCCCGCTCCAGCCGTGCCCCCAGCTCCCGCAGCGCGTCCGGGTCCAGGGCCGCACCCGTCCAGTCGGTCACCCACGCCGACAGATCCCGGACGATCCCGCCGGGGCCCACGGCGCAGGGCCGCTCCCCGCCCGGCGGGCCGATCCGCAGCAGCCGCATGTCAGCCGCCCCCCTGGGGGTCGTCGAGGTACTTCTCGAAGAAGCGGGTTTCGTCGTCGGTCAGCCGTCGGGGTCGGCCCGCCTGGTAGTCGAACGGCGCCATCACCGTCGAGGCGGCGGCGTACACGGTGTCGCCGTCCTTGACCGCGTAGTCGATGGCCACCGTCGCCGATTGGAGGTCGGAGACCCACATCTCGATCTCGACCGGCTCGTGCCGGTGCGTCAGCTGCCGCCGGTAGCGGATCCGGTGCTCCACGACCACCGAGCCGTCCCGGAAGAAGGCGTCGCCCTCGGTCGGTGCCATCCGGAAGATGAAGTCGACCCGGGCCTCCTCCAGATAGCGCAGGTAGGAGACGTTGTTGACGATCCCGTAGATGTCCATGTCGGACCAGCGGATCGGGCAGTGGTAGCTGTGCCGCGCCATCCCGTTCAGCTTCCCTCGGCGGTGCGGGCGGCGGCCGGGCCCAGGGCGCCGGTCCGCCGCTGGAAGGCGGCCACGTAGTCGTCCGCCGCGATCGGCGCCCGCAGCAGTTCCGGGGACAGGTTGAACCCGCCGGTCAGCGTGTCGGCGTACGGCTGGAGTTCCGCGCACAGGGCGTCCGCCTCCAGTGGCAGCCGCTCCACCTGCTCGGCCGTCAGCGCGCCGCGCGCCAGGAACCAGCCGGCGTCCCGTCGCACCTCGGTCAGCCCGTACAGCGCGGCCAGCAAGGCGAGCGCCGCCCTCGCCGTCTCGTCCCGCGCCGCGTCCACCGCGGCGGCGAGGCACTCCAGCGCCGTGCGCACCCCGCGCGCCCGGGCCATCTCCAGGCCGGTGTTGATGGTGCCGTTCCACGCCTCGAAGTACGTCCGGTCCTGGGAGTCGTCCGCCATGGCCGCCCGGGCCGCCCGGAGCAGTTCCTGTTCCCGGTGGCGCAGAACGGCCACCAGGAACGCCGGGTCGCGCAGGCTCCGGCCCCGCGGGTCGGGGGCCGCGCCCGGCTCCTCGACGTCGCTGCTCTGCGCGATGATCTGCCCCGCTGTGGTGGCCAGCAGGACCTGGTTGTCGCCCTCCGCGGTGACCAGTCCCTGGAGCAGCGACCCGTAGTCCGCGATCCGGTTGACGCTGAAGATGCCCTGGGCCCCGCAGCGCTCCCGGCAGGTGGCGATCACCTCGGTCATCTCCCAGGTGGTCAGCGCCTTGGTGATCGACACCAGATGGTTGAGCCCGGCCGGCGCGGCGTCCCGCGGCGCCCCTGTGAACTCCCGCTTGGCGTGGTTGAGCAGCAGGGTCATCGCGTATGTCCTGGCCAGCGCGGTGAACAGCGCGAGCTGGTGGCTGCGGTACTCGATGACCGGAAGGTCGTTGCGGCCGGGCGCGTTGGTGAGCCGCCGCGCCGCGTACCGCAGGGCGATGTACACACCGGCCCGGCCCGCGCCTGTCGCCGCGCTGGAGACGCACAGCCGCCCGGGCAGGATCCGGCTCATCGCGCGCAGGAACCGCCTGCGCCGGTTGCCGGAGGCCGGGCGGAAGGTGCCGTTCGCGTCGAAGCCGCCCATGTCGCCGTGGAGCAGGTTGCGGCGCGGGACCCGCACATGGTCGAACCATGTGAGGCCGTTGTCCAGGCCCTGCACCGGTTTCTCCGGGCACGGCGCCGCGTGCACGCCCTCGCACAGCCCGTCGCGGTCGCTGATCCGGACCAGGAACGGGAACACGCCGTGGTCCTTGCCGTCCGCCTTCAGCCGGGCCATCACCACGGCCAGCTTCGGGATGTCCTGGAACCCGCTGTACGACATGTACTTCTGCGCGAGCGCGTCGGGGGTGTTCAGCACGAACGTCTCGCTCCCGGCGTCGTACACAGCCTCGGTGCGCAGCGCGGCCACGTTGTTGCCGTAGCCCAGCTCGGTGGCCATGTACGGGCTGAACGAGTCCAGCCGGTCCAGTTCGTCGAACAGGTCCTTCAGGTCGTCCCGCGCGCCGTGCTCTACGACGGTGCCGAAGGCGAGGTTGTAGTGCACCATCAGCAGCGAGAACGTGGAGACGTCCACCAGTGACGGCCACTCGGCCAGCGCGAACAGCCGCCACGGGTCCGCCAGGATCTCCCGCGGGCGCTCCAGCCCGGCGTGCACGGCCCGCGACCGCTCGTAGGCCAGCTTCCCGGCCTCGTCCATGGTCAGCCCCTCACGGGGGTCGAACAAGGGGTCGAGCAACAGCTCATGGAGGTCCTGGTGCGTCTGCTCGTACCTGCCGTCGAAGAGCAGCCGGGACAGGTCGGCGGAGGCCGACGGGGTCATCTGTGGGTCCTTTCCCGCGGTTCGGATCGTGAAGACCGGCAGAAGGGTGGGCCGCCGCCGTCAGGCGGACGCGAGCAGCAGGGCGGCGTTCTGGCCGCCGAAGCCGAAGGAGTTGCTCAGCGCCACGTCCACGCGGCCGCGGCGCGCCGCGCCGTGCACGACGTCCACCTCCACCCTGGGGTCGACCTCGGTGGTGCTCGCCGTCGGCGGGAGCACACCGTGGTGCACGGTGAGCGCTGCGAACGCGGCCTCGATGGCCCCGGCCGCGCCCAGCGGATGTCCGGTGACCCCCTTGGTGGAGCTGACCTGGACGTCCGTCCCGGCGACGCGGCGGATCACCCCGGCCTCGACGACGTCGTTGAGCGGGGTGGAGGTGCCGTGGGCGTTGACGTACCCGATGTCCCGGCCGGTCAGCCCGGCGTCCTCGAGGGCCGCACGGACCGCCAGCTCGGCGCCCCTGCCCTCGGGGTGAGGGGAGGTGACATGGTGTGCGTCCGCGGAGGCGCCGTACCCGATCACCCGGGCCACCGGCCGCGCTCCCCGGGCGCGTGCGTGCTCCTCGGACTCCAGGACGACGACCCCGGCTCCCTCGCCGAGCACGAACCCGTCGCGGGCCGCGTCGAACGGGCGGGACGCGGTCCGCGGGGAATCCAGCCGCCGCGACAGGGCCCGCATCCGGGCGAACGAGGACATGTACAGCGGGGTGATCGGCGCCTCGGCGCCGCCGGCCACGACGATGTCGGCCGCCCCCGACCGGATCAGCTCCCGGCCCAGCCCGATCGCGCTCGCCCCGGCGGCGCACGCCGTGCACGGGGCCATGCAGGGCCCGTTGGCGCCGATGTCGATCGCCACTTGGCCCGCCGCCATGTTGAGCAGCCCCATCGGCAGGGTCAACGGGGACACCTCCGACGGCCCCTCCTCGATCATCACCCGGTGCTGCTCCTCCAGGGTCGCGGTACCGCCGGCGCCCGAGCCGAGGATCACGGCCACCCGCGCGCTGTCCGCCCACGCCCCGGGGCTGAGCCCGGCCTGTTCCAGGGCCTCGCGCGCGGCGACGATGGCGAACTGGGCGTAGCGGTCCCACTGCCAGGCGCCGCGCAGCCCGAGGCCGTCCGGGTCGAAGCCGGGCACCTTGCAGGCCATGGTCACGGGCAGGCCGTCCAGGTCGGCGTGGTGCGCCGCCGCCGGCCGGCCCTCGACCACGCGGTCCCAGTTCTCCTTGATCCCGATACCGGCGGGCGTGACCAGCCCGATCCCGGTGATCGCGGCGGCGAAACCGGTCATCGGACGGCGGCGCCCTTCTGCTCCACCATGGCGACGATGTCCGCGACGACGGAGATCTCGGACAGCTCCTCGTCGCTGATCACGATGCCCAGGCGCTTCTTCAGGGCGGTGGCCAGCTCGATCTGTGACAGTGAGTCGAGGCCGAGGTCGTCGAAGGTGGCCTCGGGCACCACTTCCTCCGGGTCGAGACCGAAGCGGGTGACGAAGACCTCGACGACGGAGTCGTGGGTGGAGCTCATGGTGTTTCCTCCTGGATCGGATGAAGGGACGAAGATCTGAGGATCAGTCGACGGGCTGGGCCTGGATGTCCGGCCAGTGCAGGGTGGTCGAGCCCCAGGACAGGCCGGCCCCGAAAGCGGACAGCAGCACCCGCTGGCCCGCCTCCAGGTCACCGCGGGCGGCGTAGTCGTTGAGCAGCAGGGGCACCGACGCCGCCAGGGTGTTGCCCACCCGGTCGATGTTGACCGCGACCCGCTCCCCGGGAAGCTCCAGTTCCTCCGCGACCGCCCGCACGATGCGGATGTTGGCCTGGTGGCCGACGAACCAGTCGACGTCCGCCACCGACCAGTCGGCGCGCTTGAGGACCGTCTGCGCCGACTGCGTCATCCGCTCGACGGCCTGGGCGTACAGCGGGCGGCCGTCCATCCGCAGGTACCAGTCCGCCGTCGGCACCGTGCCGTGCCCGGGCCCGCCGTCGGCGGAACGCTGCCGCGAACCGCCGGCCGGGATGGCGAGCAGATCGGCCAGCGCGCCGTCGCTGCCGAGGTCGAACGGGCCCAGCGCTCCGGGCTCGTCCGGCTCGCCGCGGCGCAGCACCACCGCGCCCGCGCCATCTCCGAAGATCGGTGCCGTGGCCCGGTCCTCCTGGTTCACCAGCGTGGTGAACGCCTCCGACCCGATGAACAGCACGGTGTCGGCGGTGCCGGAGCCGATCAGGCCGGACACGGTGGCGAGCCCGTACAGGAACCCACTGCACGCCGAGGTCAGATCGAAGGCGGCCACGGTGCCGAGGCCCAGCCGGAACGCGACCTCGGGCGCCACCGCCGGGCAGAGCCGCTCGGGCGAGGTGGTCGCCACGACCACCGCGTCCACCCGGGTCACCCCCGCGGACCGCATGGCCCGGGCGCCGGCCGCCACGGCCATGCTCCCCGTCGACAGGCCGTCGGAGACGACCCGGCGCTCCCGGATCCCGGTCCTGGTGCGGATCCAGTCGTCCGTGGTGTCCAGCGTGCGCGAAAGGTCGTCGTTGGTGACTGCCCGGGGCGGGAGGAAGCCTCCGATTCCCGTGAGTACCGCCGTCATTGACTCGCCCTCCTGATGGCCGCGTCCACGCCCTGAAGCCGGCGTTGAGTCAGGTTTTCCGATGGCCGGACGGCCGGGCAATTGGCCCTTGGTACACCCGGCGGGGCGTGTACCAAGGGCCAATTGCCCGCTCTCCCCGCCCGGTGCGAACCTCGCGAAGATGACCTCGACACCTTCTGAACTCGCAGGGCTCCTCCCGGCCGGACAGGTGATCACCGACCCGGCCCGGCTGGCGTCCTTCGCCCACGACGAGGCCGCCGGCGCGCCCTACGCCCTCCCGGCGGCCGTGGTGCGGCCACGTGACTCCGCCGAGGTCGCGGCGGTCGTGGCGTACTGCGCCGAACGAGGCGTGCCCGTGGTGGCCCGCGGTGCCGGCACCGGCCTGTCCGGCGGCGCCAACGCCGTCGACGGCTGTGTGGTCGTCTCCTTCGCCGCGATGGACCGCATCCTGCGCATCGACCCGGACGAGCGTCTGGCCGTGGTGCAGCCCGGCGCCGTGAACGACGACCTGCGGGCCGCGTGTGCCGCCAAGGGCCTCTGGTACCCGCCCGACCCGGCCAGCGCGCCCTGGTCCACCATCGGCGGGAACGTCGCCACCAACGCGGGCGGCCTGTGCTGCGTGAAGTACGGCGTGACCCGCGACTACGTGCTCGGCCTCGAGGTGGTCACCGGCCGCGGCCAGGTGGTCCGGCTGGGCCGGCGGACCGCCAAGAGCTCGGCCGGTTTCGAACTGGCCGGCCTGCTGGTGGGTTCCGAGGGCACCCTGGGCCTGGTCACCGAGGTCACCCTGCGGCTGCGCGGCGAGCGCGCCCAGGAGCAGACCGTCGTCGGCTACTTCGACGATCTGCCGAGCGCCGGTCGGGCCGTCGCCCACGTGGTGGCCTCCGGCGTCGTCCCCAGCGCCCTCGAACTCGTCGATCGCTACTGCCTGCGCGCCGTCGACGAGTGGAAGAACATGGGTCTCACCGACGGCGGCAACGTGCTGCTGCTGGCCCGCTGCGACGCGCCCGGGGCCGCCGGTGCCCAGGAGGCCGACACGGTGCTGGCCTGCTTCGAGGCCGCCGGCGCCGCCTGGAGCGCCCGCTCCGGCGACCCGGCAGAGGCGGACGCCCTGTTCGCCGCGCGCCGCCTGGTCTACCCCGCGCTGGAACGTCTGGGCATGGTGCTCAGCGAGGACATCTGCGTGCCGCGCACCCTCGTCCCCGAGATGTTCGCGCGTCTGGAGCACACCGCCGAGCGGCACGGCGTACGCATCGCGAGCATCGCCCACGCCGGGGACGGCAATCTGCACCCGATGCTGGTCGTGCCGCGCGGCGACGAGCGGGAACTGGCCCGGGGCCGGGAGGTCTTCGAGGAGGTGGTCGACGAGGCGATAGCGCTGGGCGGCACGGTCACCGGCGAGCACGGGGTGGGCCTGCTGAAGATGCGCGGCCTGGCCAGGGAGCTCAGCCCTGCCGTGCTGGAACTGCACCGCGGCATCAAGCGCGTGTGGGATCCGGCGGGGATCCTCAACCCGGGAAAGGTCTTCACGGTCTGACGACGGCCGCCGGCCCGCATCGCGGGACGGATCTCCAGGAGGGGAGCGCTCGCGCATCGCCGTTGTGCGTGACCACTTCCCAGGCGAAGGCGACGATGCCGGCCTGGAGTCTGGATTCCACGTCGAGTTTGGCCAGGATCTGCGCCACGTGGGCTTTTGCGGTGCGCTCGCTGATCGCGAGCACGCTGGAAATGGTGCGGTTGGAGGCACCCTCCCCCAGCAGGCCGAACACCTCCAGCTCACGCTGGGAAAGCAGCGTAATAGCGGCCAGGACGGCATCCCAGCTCTCACCATGAATTCCGGTCAAGGACATCATGATCCCCTCCACAGAACGCCGACAGCCCTGGCCCCGGATAAAGCAAAGGCTGGACGGCTTATGTCAATCTAATCGCGCCCCGGGGAAGAGATGTCCATGGTGTGCGTGTGTCCTCGTGATGTCGAAACAGTAGTGCGCGCCGAAATTTTTGAGATTCTTTCCCCATTCCGACTGGCGAATGGCGAAAGGCCGCTCCCGGCACTCGGGAGCGGCCTTTCCGCCGCTGCGGTCACGCCGTCGGGATCGTCAGCCGAAGCGACTCCATCCCGATGTTCGCGCGTACCAGCCTGGCCCGGTGCGAGGTGCCCTCGGCGATGGCGTACTCCGGGATCCGGCGGTGCCACTCCTCGAAGAGGAGCTGCATCTCCAGACGCGCCAGGTGTGTGCCCAGGCAGCGGTGCACGCCGACGCCGAAGCTGGTGTGCGGGTTGTCCGGGCGGTGGAAGTCGATGTCATGGGGGCGCGGCCAGCAGGTCTCGTCCCGGTTGGCCGTGGTCAGATGGGTGTTGACCAGGGTCCCGGCGGGGACGGGGCAGCCCGCGATCTCGACGTCCTCGGTGGTGACCCGGGGCAGGAACGGAGCCGGTGGGTCGAGCCGCAGCAGTTCCTCCACGGCGGCCGGCACGAGAGAGGGATCGTCCGCCAGCTCCCGGCGCCGCTCGGGATGGGTGGCCAGTCGCTCCATCGCGAGGCTCAGCGCGTCGGTGACGGTCTCCAGACCGGCGAGCACGAGCATGAGGCACACACCCATGGCTTCCGTGTCGGAGAGGCGGTCGTCGCCGTCGATGGACAGGATCTCGCTGAGGACATCGTCACCTGGCCGGGTGCGACGGGTCTCTATCAGCGTCGTCAGATAGCCGCCCAGGGCCATGGTCTGTGCCACTCTGGCGGCGCGCTCCTCGTCGGTGAGGGTCAGCTCGCCGGCGGCGTCGGCGGTGAGTTCGAGGGCTGCGTTCTTCGACTCGATGAAGCGGTCGCGGTCCTCCAGCGGCAGTCCCAGCAGGCTCAGCAGCGCCTGCGCCGGGAAGGGGACGGCGATGTCCGCGACGAAGTCGCAGCCGCCACGGGCCTG
Organism: Streptomyces sp. NPDC097640; assembly: GCF_040302705.1. Taxonomy (NCBI): domain Bacteria; kingdom Bacillati; phylum Actinomycetota; class Actinomycetes; order Kitasatosporales; family Streptomycetaceae; genus Streptomyces; species Streptomyces sp. NPDC097640. The sequence continues at coordinate 24,941 of NZ_JBEOSB010000036.1, read as the reverse complement.
CACGGCCTCGACGAGATCGATGGCCTGGGCGCGCAGCGACTCCTCCAGGGCCCGGATCCGGCGCGGGCCGAAGAAGGGTTGCAGGATCCGCCGGTAGCGGGTCTGCTCGGGGGGATCGAAGGCCAGGGGGATGAGGGGGTAGCCGGTCTCCACGGCGTCGAACGCCTTCTTGGCGGAGAACCGGTTCGGTTCTCTGAGCACCGCCTTGACGGCGGCGAGGCTGGTCACCGCCAGGCCGTCGGCCATGCGCGCCGGCTCCGGGCCGGCCATCAGCATCCGCCAGGCGTCGTCCCGCCGCTCGGCCACCGGGAGGTCACTGACGGCGCGCACGGTGTCGCGGTCAACACTGGTCATGGGCAATGGATCCGTTCTTGGTCGCTCTCGCTGTTCATGGAGGTGGAGGTCGTACGGGAGTGCCGGGCCGGTGTTCCCAGGGCTCACACCCGGACCGGCATCCGGGCCGCGCCCCGCAGGCTGAGCAGACCGTTCCACTCGACGTCGCCGTCCAGGCTCAGCGCGGGGAACCGCCGCACCAGCTCGCCGATGGCCACCCTGCCTTCGATGCGGGCCAGCGCCGCGCCGAGGCAGTGGTGGATGCCGGCGCCGAAGGACAGATGACGGCGCGCGTTCTCCCGGTCCAGCCGGAGCTCCTCCGCGTCGGGACCCCAGAACGTCTCGTCGCGGTTGGCTCCGGCCAGGTTGGCGAGGATGAACGCCCCGGGCGGGATCTCGTAACCGCCGACGTGGTAGCTCTCCAGCGTCACCCGCCTGCTGTTGTGCACAGGAGCGTCGTAGCGCAGCAGCTCCTCGACGGCGTTCTCGATGAGGTCCGGCGTGTCGCGCAGGAGCTTCAGCTGGTCCGGGTTGCGCAGCAGCGCGAGGGTTCCGCCGGAGAGCAGGTTCACGGTCGTCTCGTGACCCGCGACGTACAACATGGCGACCTGGGCGACCAGCTCGTCGTGGGTGAGCGCGTCCCCGTTGTCCTCGGCGGTGATCAGTGCGGTGAGCAGGTCGTCGGCGGGGTGGTCCCGCTTCCAGGAGACGGCCTCGCCGACCAGGTCGAACAGCTCCGCGTCGGCCGCCTCGACGGCCCTCATCACCACGGGGTCGGTGGTGGGTTCGACGGAGCGCATCAGGGTGTGGGAGAGCATGCGCAGCCGTTCGTTGTCGGTCGGCGGCATGCCGAGCATCCGCGAGACCACGGTGAACGGCAGCGGGAACGCCAGTGCCTCGACCAGGTCGACGCTGCCGGCTTCGGCGATGGCGTCGAGCGCGTCGTCGACGAGCGAGCGGATCTGCGGCTCCATGGCGTTGATGGCCCGCGCGGTGAACGCCTTGGAGACCAGCTTCCGCAGCCGGGTGTGGTCCGAGGGGTCCCGGTCCAGCAGGGCCAGCCCCTTCAGGCGCGGCTCGTCCGTGACGCCCGCCTTCGCGTACGCGTCGCGGAACGGCCCGGGGGCGACGTGGCGTTGCTCGACGGAGAGCCCGGAGCGCAGCAGGGCGTCCACGTCCTCGTAGCGGGAGAGCATCCAGAAGCCGCCCGGATGTTCGTGGACCGGCACATGCCGGCGCACCTGGGCGTAGTGCGGGTAGGGATCGTCCATGAAATCCGGCGTGAACGGGTTGAAGATGACGGGCTCGCCCTGCGGCGGGGTACTCACAGTGAACTCCTGTTCGTTTGCATGCCTGGCGGTTGGGCGGTGAGTCGGGCTGCTGCTCCCTCCATCAGGGTGTCGGCGATGGACTCGACCGTGCGGGCCCCCCAGGGATGCAGCGCGGTTCCGGCGACCACCTGGTTGAACGCGCCCATCGCCGGGCCGCAGTGGACGAGGTAGTCGACCCGGAATCGCCGGTCGCCCGTCACCGCGAGGCGGTGGCCACGGTCGAAGTACTTCCGGAACAGGGCGGCCAGCTCGGCCGTCGGGTCCGCGCCCGGCTCCGCGGACGGCACGGGCTCTCCGCCCAGGTAGCGGTCGAGCACCTGGGTCCGGGTGCCGTCGTCGAGTTCGGCGAGTGAGGCGTGCCGGCGCCACAGCTCGTGGAGCCGGGACGCCCGGGCCGGAAAGAACAGCCCGCGTTTGAGATAGCGCGCCGGCACCCCGAGTTCGAACAGTTCGCCCCAGGGGGCGGTGTCCACGTCGTGCTCGCGGACCTCCTGAAGGATCTCCTTCACCTCGGGGCTGGTGGCGGCCTCCACCGAGCACTGGTTGACCGAGCCGGTCAGCACGTAGTCGGCGCCCATCCAGAAGGCCGCCGCCACGGCCTCCGGGGTGCCCATCCCGCCGGCGCATCCGATGTGCACCCGATGGCCGGGCAGGGCCGCCTCGTCCCGCAGCCGGAGCACCGTCGGCAGGAGCGTGAGCAGATCGGCCGTGGTGCTCAGCCAGCCTCCGTCCGCCTCGACGCACAGGTCGTCCGCCATGGGCCGCCCCGCGGCGGCGGCCGCCTCCTCCCGTGTCACCTCTCCTGCCGCGAGCAGCCGTGCGACCAGCGGCTCGGGCGGCGGTGCGAGGAATTCCCGGGCGATGTCGGTCCTGGAGACCTTCGCGAGGATCCGGCCGCCCTTGAGGCGGAAGCGGACCAGTTCCCGGGTGATCAGGGGGAAGCCGGACGCCTCGACCAGATCGACCCCGTGGCGCAGCAGCAGGTCGACCAGCGCGGCCTCCTGTTCCGGCGCCTCCTGCCGGTGGAGCAGGTTGGCCCCGAAGGCGCCGCCGGGTCCCAGGTCGTCGGTCAGGCCGCGCAGCTGCCGCTCCACCTCGTCGAGGGAGAGCCCGCCGGTTCCCAGGAAGCCGAGCAGGCCTGCCTTGGCCGCCGAGCGCAGCATCTCCCTGCCGGACACCCCTCCGTACATCGAACCGATCAGATAGGCGCGGCGCAGCCCGTACCGGGCGCGGAAGGTACGGGCGCCGAGCGAGTCGGCCGCGGGACCGTGGCGGCCGGTCACCGGCCCGGGGGCCGTCTGGGCGGGCGGGAGCGGTTCGGCGGCCGCCCTGATACGGGTGACCAGCTTGGTGAGCACCTGGCCGGGCCCCAGCTCGGTGAAGTCGAAGTCACCGTGGGCCATCAGCCGGCGCACGGTCTCGGTCCAGCGCACCGGTGAGGCGATCTGGGCGGCCAGACGTTCCTTGACCGTGTCCGCCGTGTACGGCAGGGCGTCGACGTTGGCGAGCACCGGAACGGTCGGCGGGCGAAGGGTGAAGCCGTCGAGGAAACGGCCGAACTCCTCGGCCGCCGGGCGCATGTAGCGGGAGTGCAGGGGCGCGCTCACGTTGAGCCGGACCGTCCGGGCGCCGGCGGCCTCGAAGGCGGCGCAGGCCGCGTCGATCCGTTCGCGCGGGCCGGAGATCACGAACTGGTCCATGGCGTTGTGATTGGCCAGGTCCAGGCCGTCGAGGCCGGGGTCGGCGAGGGTGCGGGTGACGGTCTCCTCGTCGGTCCCGATCACCGCGGCCATCGTGCCGCCGCCGGCAGCGGCCATCAGCTCGCCGCGCCGCCGCACCAGCCTCAGCCCGGTCTCGAAGTCGAAGACCCCGGCCGCGAACAGCGCCACGTACTCGCCGAGGCTGTGCCCGACCAGGTGATCCGGCGGTGCCGGGTCCTGGGCGAGACGGTCGAGATAGGCCAGCGCGCCGACCACGTACAGCGCGGGCTGGGTGAACTCGGTGCGGCCGAGGCGGCGCTGCGGATCGGTCAGGCAGAGTTCCTCGATCGAGTAGCCGAGGACGCGGTCCGCCGCCGCCGTCTGCTCGGGGAACCGCTCGAACAGCCCGCGGCCCATCCCCCGCCGCTGCGACCCCTGTCCCGGAAAGCCGTAGACCTTCATATCCGCCTTTCCTGGTGTCACGAGGGGTGTCCTGGGAGGAACGCGTTCCCGGACCTCGTCGAGCAGGTCGGTGTCCTTGGCGAACGGGCTGAGCAGCGGCATCGTCCGGGCACGGGGGCCGGCCGGGAGGATGGTGCGTACGAAGTTGTGCAGGGTGCCCGAGGGGCCGAGGTCGAGGTAGAGGAGGTCGCCCAGGCCGGCCAGCCGGGCCATGGCGCGCTCGAATTCGATCGGGTCACGGGCGACGTGCCAGAAGTGCTCCTCGGTCGGCCGCGCCACCAGCTCGCCGTTCCGGCAGGACACCCAGGGGATGCGCGGCGGCGCCAACGCCACTCCCGCGAAGCTGCGCCGGCAGTCGTCGAGGGCCTGGTCCATCAGCCGTGAGTGGAAGCCGTATTCGACCGGCAGGCGCAGGTGCACCACATCGGCCGCGCGCAGCCCCGCCTCGGCCCGGGCCAGGGCATCCTCCGAGCCGGCGACCACGAAGTTCCCCGGGTAGTTCCGGGCGGCGACCTCGCAGGCGCGCAGTTCGTCCACCCGGTCCAGCACCTCCGGCCCGGCGAGCACGGCGAGCATGCCCCCGCGGGGAGCCGAGCGCAGCAGATCCGCCTGCCGGACCAGCAGCCGCAGACAGTCGAACGGGTCGAGACTGCCCGCCACGACGGCCGCCGCGTACTCGCCGAGGCTGGAGCCGAGAACGTAGTCCGGTTCGATGCCCTCCGCCCGCAGGGTGCTGGCCAGCGCGAGCTCGATCATGACGATTCCCGGGTGGGTGATCCGGGTGTCGATCAGGGGATGGTTGCGGGGCTGGCCGGGGTCGAAGATCCGAACCAGGACCGACTCGCCGAGCTCCTCGGAGACCACCGCGTCGTAGCGGAGCAGTTCGGTGCGGAACGCCTCGTTGCCGTCGAAGAGCTCCTTTCCCATCCCGTAGTACTGCGAGCCCTGTCCGGAGAACATGAACACGACGGGCAGGGGTCCGGCCTCATCCGAATCCCGGGCGAACGCCGGCGCGTTCACCGGTAGTTGTCCCAGAACAGTCCCGCGGCGGCCGCCGCGGGTTCAGCGGTCCCTCTGATGACGGTCCTCCGGTTCAGTTCGGGCTCGGGGAGCGGTTCCCTGGTGTGGTGATGACCTCCGGGTGCGGGGGCGAGCAGCAGGTGGGCGTTGGTGCCGCCGTCGGCGAAGCAGTTGATCGCGGCGACCTGGGCGGTCTCGGGCCACGGCCGGGGCTCCCGGGGGAAGTAGAGCGGCGAGGCGGCCAGGTCGAAGTGGGCCGGCGGCTCCTGGGCCGAGCGGAACGGCACCTGCTCCCGGTGGTGCAGCATCAGCACCACCTTGATGAACGCGGCGATCCCCTCGGCGGCCAGCGGGTGACCGATGTTGGGCTTGATGGAGCCGAGGGCGACCGGCTGCGTGGAGCCGGTGCGGTAGACCGCCTCCACCGCCTTGAGTTCCAGCAGGTCGGTGACGGTCGATCCGGAGCCGTTGGCCTCCACCCAGCCGATGTCCCGCGGGTCGTGGCCGCTGCGTGCCAGCGCCTGGGCCATCACCTCCTTCTGCGCCTGGAGGTTCGGCGTGGCCGGTCCCGCGGTCCGGCCGTCGTTGTTCACCGCGATGCCCTTCAGGACCGCGAGCACGCGGTCCCCGTCGGCCCGCGCCCTGGCCAGCGGCTTGAGGACGACGACGCCGACGCCCTCGCCGAGGATCAGCCCGGCCGCCCTGCGGTCGAACATGTGGAACTCGGCTCCCGGGTTGAGCAGTCCGCGCTGCCCGAAGACCTGATACGGCCGGTGGCTGCCCAGCAGGCCGACCCCGGCGACCACGGCCGACTCGACATCCCCGGCGCGCAGTGCCCGCGCGGCCGTCTCCATCGCCACCAGCGCGGAGGAGCAGGCGGTGTCGACCACCAGGCTGGGGCCGCGGAAGTCGAAGAACTGCGAGATGTTCGCGGCGAGGTAGTTCTGGCCGGTGGCCACCACCGGGTTCTTCGCCCGTCCCAGCCGCGTCTCGTCCGGCATATGGGCCGTCCGGCCGCCGACGTACACGCCGACCCGGCCTCCCTTGAGCTCGGCGGGCCGGTACCCGGCGTGGTGCACGGCCCGGTTCACCTCTTCGAGGAGCAGCAGCGCCTGCGGATCCATGGCCGCCACGTCCTCCTCGGACAGCAGGAACGACCCCGGGTCGAAGCGGAGCACCTCGTCCAGCAGCCCGGCGTGGTAGCCCATCGGGTGGCCGAAGCGCTGCTCGGGGATGGGCCGCAGCGCGGACCGGCCCTGCCGCAGCAGCTCCCAGTACGCGTCGGCGGAGGCGGCCTCGGGGAACCGGCAGGACAGGCCGACCACCGCGATGGCCTCGGTGGCGGGGCCCGGCTCCCCGCCGGGCGATGCCGCGGCGGGGGCCGCTTCGGCTCCGACATGGTCGACCGAGGCTGCGGGGGCCACCGGTGCCGCGGCCGCCGGCGGGCCGGTCGGGGCCTCGCCGAAGGCGGCGGCCAGTTCCTCCCCGTGGTGCTCGGCGAGGTACGCCGCGAACCCGTCGGCGGTCGGGTGCTCCAGCAGCGCCGAGGGGTCGATCGGCACGTCGAGCTTCTGGGAGAGGGTCTGGACGAGCTGGGCGACCAGAATCGAGTCGATGCCGTAGTCGTGCACCGGCACATCGCCGCTGAGCCGGGCCCGGTCGAACCGCAGTTCCGCCGCGAGCCGGTCGAGCAGCCATGAGGTCACCGCGCCGACCGCGCCCTGGACGGCTCCGGCCGCGGGTGCGGTCGGCGCCGCCGGGGCGGGGGCGGGGGCCGCCGCCTCGGCGGCGGGGGTCAGGCGCCGGTGCGTCCACCGCTCGGGGCGCCATACGGCGTCCGGCCGCGCCAGCGCGGGCATGACCACCCGGGCGCCGCTGGTGAGCGCCCGCTCCAGCAGGGCGAGCCCCTGCTCGTCCGAGAGCGTGGCCAGCCCGGTCGCCTGGTAGGCGGCGCTGCGCACCGCCCCCATGCCGGTGTCGCGCCAGCTCGGCCACTGCACACTGACCAGCGGCAGCCCATGGGGACGGGCCTCGGCCACCGCGTCCAGGTAGGCGTTGGCCATGGCGTAGTCGCTCTGGCCGACCGCCAGCGCGGGGACGGCGGCGGCGACGGACGAGTACAGCACGAACAGGGTCAGCGGCTCATGGCGGAAGCACGCCACGAGTGAGTCGAGGCCGAAGACCTTCGGGCCGAGCACCCGGCCGATGGCGGTCTGCGGCTTCCGTACGAACGCGGGGTTCTCGGCGTCGGTGACGCCCGCGCTGTGGATCACGCCGCCGATCGGGCCCAGCCTCAGCTTGACCTCCTCCACCGCCTTGGCGACGGTCTCCTTCTCCTCCAGCGGCAGGGCGAGGCACTCCAGCTCCACTCCCTGGTCGGCCAGTTCGGCGAGCGGGCGCAGCTTGTGTCCGAGCGGGCCGCCGGCGGCGATGTGCGCCGCCCACTCGGCGCGGGTCGGCAGCTCCTCCCGGCCGGTGAGGACCAGCTTGCGGACGCCGTGCCGGGCGACGAAGTGCCGGGCGGTCAGCAGCCCGATGCCGCGCGTGCCACCGGTCACCCACAGCACCTGGCCGTCGGGGAACCGCAGCCTCCTCCTCGGGGCGTCGGGCAGTTCGCGCAGCTCGGCCCGGTGGCGGACGCCGTCGCGGTAGGCGACCTCGGCCTGGTCCCCGTCGCTGCCGAGTTCGTCGGCCACCCAGCGGCACAGCTGCTCGTCCGTGGCGTGATGTCCGGTGTCGAGGTGACGGGAGCGCAGATGGCCGTACTCGCTCTGGAGCATCCGGTACAGCCCCACCCTGGCCGCCCCGCCGAGGCCGGCCGGACCGTCGGGGGCGGCTTCGGTGCGCCGGGAGACCAGCAGCGCGGACAGCCCGCGCCGCCCGTGGTCGACCAGGTGCTGCATCCACCGCAGCCAGGTGGGCAGTTGGGAGTGGGCGGGGGGCAGGGACGGGTCGGCGCAGCCGGCCAGGTCGACCACGGCGTCGAAGCGGTCCCAGCGGGTGCCGGTGGCGGCGAGGTCGGCGACGAGCCGTTCGTAGTCGAGTATCTCGGCGGCGGGCAGTGCGGCGGCCAGCCGGGCGGCCAGCGCCTCGGTGCCCGGCATGGTGAGGACGGCGGTCCGGCCGGGCAGGGCGGTGCGTTCCGCGGGCTTGGCGGGGACCCAGTGCCGGGTCAGCAGAAGCCCCTCCCCGGCTTCCCCGGCTTCCCCGGCCTCGCCGGGCTCCAGGGCGGCCAGCTCGGCGTCGGCCGCCGCCAGCCGGACCCGTTCGCCGCCGAAGGGGTAGCCGGGCAGCGCCACCCGGCCGGGGAGCGAGCCCCCGTGCAGGGCCGGCCAGTCGACGGCCCGGCCCGAGCTCCAAGCGGCGGCGTATGCCGTGGGGTCCGGCGGCAGCGGGTCCCCCGCGGCCGGGTCGCGGGGGTCGACCACGCCGGTCCAGCTGCCGTCCGGGGCACCGCCGGCCGCGAACTCGTCGAGGCGCGCGGCCAGTTCCGGGAGGTCGTGGAAGAGCACGGCGACCCGGTGGGCCATGGCCTCACGGCCCCGCTGGAGGGTCCAGGCGACCTGCTCAGGCGCCGCCTCGGCGCCTTCGGCGCGCAGGTGGGCCGCGAGCCGGCGTGCCTGGGTGACCAGCCGCTCGCCGTCCCGGGCGGACACCACCGCCAACTGCGGGCCGGCCGCGCGGGTCCGTGGCTCCGGCTCGCCGAGGTACTCCTGAAGGATGACGTGGGCATTGGTGCCGCCCGCGCCGAAGGAGCTCACTCCCGCGGTCCTGGGCCGCGGGGCGCCGTCCTCGCGGACCCGGCGCGGCCAGGGTGCCGGCTCGCGCTGGACCCGGAACGGGGTCGCCGGGAAGTCGATGTTCGCGTTGAGCTGGTCGGCGTGCAGCGAAGGGGCCAGCTCACCGTGGCGCATCTGGAGCAGCACCTTGGTGACCGCGGCGACCCCGGCCGCCGACTCGGCGTGTCCGATGGCGGACTTCACCGAACCGATCGGCAGCAGCTCGGGGACGTCGCCCTGGAACGCCCGCATCATGCCGGCGATCTCCACCGGGTCGCCGAGTGCCGTGCCGGTGCCGTGTGCTTCCAGGTAGTCCAGGTCGGCGGGGCGCAGCCCCGCGCGGTCGAGCGCGGTCCGCACCAGGTCGCCCTGGGCCTTTGGGTTGGGCACGTTGAACCCGCGCCCCGAGCCGCCGTGGTTGACCGCTGACGCCTTGACCACGGCAAGGATCCGGTCTCCGTCGGCCAGTGCCGCGTCGAGGCGCTTGAGCAGAACCGCGCCGGAGCCCTCGGACGGGACGTATCCGGTGCCGCCCTCGCCGAAGCTGCGGCAGCGGCCGTCCTCGGCGAGGAATCCGCGCCACGCCAATTGCAGGTATTTCGCCGGGTGGCTGGTGATGTTGACCCCGCCGGCGACGGCCACGTCACAGTCACCGTTGCGGATGGCCAGGCACGCCTGGTGAATGGTGACCAGCGCGGACGAGCACATGGTGTCCACGGCGACGCTGGGCCCGGAGAAGTCGAAGAAGTACGACACCCGGTTGGCGACCGAGGCGAAGGACGAGTGCGGGGGCAGGCCCTCGCCGCGCAGCGCCTCCTGGACGCCGTACAGCTGGTACTGCCCGTACATCATGCCCACGAAGACGCCGGTCCGGGAGGTGCGCAGCTGGTCGCGGGTGTAGCCGGCGTCCTCCAGCAGGTGCCAGACGGTCTCCAGGAAGACCCTCTCCTGCGGGTCGGTGTGCTCCGCCTCGATCTGTGACATCCGGAAGAACAGCGGATCGAAGCGGTCCGCGCCGCGGATGAACCCGCCCCACCTGCCGTACGTCTTGCCGGGGGCCGACTTCTCCGGGTCGTAGAACAGGTCGTGGTTCCACCGGTCGGCCGGTACCTCCTCGATGGAGTCGCGGCCGGCGCGCAGATTGCGCCAGAACTCGTCCACGTCGTCGGCCTGCGGATAGCGGCCGGCGACGCCGATGATGGCGATGTCGTCGCCGGTGGCGGCCGGACGGGCGGCCGCGGGGGTGCCGGTCTCCTCGTCGGTGGGCTCGTCCTCGGCGGCGGGCGCGGTGAACGCGTCGGGGTGGGCGGTGGCGAGGTGCTCGGCCAGCTCACGGACGGTCACGTACTCGAAGAGCAGGGTCTTCGGCAGGGGGCCGAAGCGCTCTTCGAGCCGCCGGGTCACGCTCAGCGTGATCAGGGAGTCGACGCCGTAGTGGTCGAAGGGCTCGGTGGCCGCGATCTGTGTCTCGGGGAGCTTGAGCGCCTCCGCCATGATCCGGAGCACCAGTTGCTCGGCCTCGGCGCGCGTGTCCGCGCCGGCCGGGGGTGCGGCGGCGGGCCGGGGGGCCGCCTGCTCCGAACCCGGTCGGCCGGCCGTCGCGTTGAGGGCGGTCAGGATCCGGGCCGGGTCGCCCGGGGCGAGCAGCAGTCGGGGCGCGGTGCCGGCCAGGGCGCGCTCCAGCGCGTCCAGAGCCGGCGCGGTGCGCAGCGGGCGCATGCCGGTCTGCCGGGCCATCTCCCGCTCGCCGTCGGCGTCGATCCGCATGCCGCCCTCGGTCCAGACCGGCCAGGCGGCGGCGAGGGTGCGGCCCTGACGCGCTCCGCGGCGGCGCTGCTCCTCCCGCTGCTCGGCGAAGTGGTCGAGGAAGGCGTTGGCGAAGGCGTAGTCGGTCTGCCCGATGTTGCCGAACGCCGCCGCCGCGGAGGAGAAGGCCACGAAGTAGTCCAGCGGTTCGTCCCGCGTGGCCTCGTCCAGCAGCACCGTCCCGTGCACCTTGGCGGCCAGCACCGCCTCCGCGTCGGCCCGCTCCTTGCGCCGCTGGAGGCCGTCCCTGAGCACCCCGGCGGCGTGCAGCACGCCGCTGACCGAGCCGTGCAGCCGACGGGCCTCGGCGACCAGCGCGCGCACCGCCGCGGCGTCGCTGACGTCGGCCTGAACCACCTCGGCCCCGATGGCCTCGATGCGGGCGCGGGCCTCGGGGCCGGGCGCGGTCCTGGAAGCGAGCACGACGCCGCCGCCGGACACCCCCGCGACGCGCCGTACCGCGGTGATGCGCTCGGCGAGCAGCAGGCCCAGCGCACCGGTGCCTCCGGTGATCACATGGGCGCCGGGGCCGGTGAACACCCGCCCGGTGGCGGCCGGGAGGCTCACCCGGCGCCAGGCGCGACGGGTCCGGCCCGTGGCGTCGACGCGCACCTCGGCCTCGGCTTCGGCGCCGAGTTCCGCGACCACGGCGTCGGTGAGCGGTCCCGCCCCGACGGTCAGTACCCGGAAGTCGGCCGACGGGAGCTCCCGGCGCACCGAGCGGGCGAACGCGGCCATCGCCGGATGGGCGGGCGAGGCGGCCGGTTCGCGGTGTACGTAGAGGTAGCGCAGCGCGCCGCGCCGTTCCCGCTGCCAGGCCTGGAGGAAGGCCGCGGCCGCGTGGAATCCGTGTTCCACCGCACTGCCGGGCCGGGCGTCCTCGCCCGCCAGGTGCACCACGTGGACGGGGTCCGGTTGCCCGGCCCGGACCGCCGCGTCGGGGTCGAAGCCGGCTCCCAGCTCGATCCGCTGGGGGGCCATGCCCGCCGCCGTCAGCGCGGCGCTCACCGCGTGCCCCGAGGAACCGGCGTCCAGCACCAGCACGGTGCCGTCGAGCTCGCGCCGGGCCGACGGGGCCGGTTGCCACAGCGGCTCGAACGCGGTCACCGCGTCGCCGTCGGGCACCGCCCGGAGAGTGAAGGACTCGATCGCCGCGACCACCTCGCCGGCGCGGTCCAGCAGCGCCACATCGAAGCAGAGCGTTCCCGGTGCGGCCGGGCGCGTGGAGGGGGTGGCGTAGGCGTACACGTGCTCGGGGAGTCGGGCGTACCGGCGGACCGTGCCCAGCGAGAACGGCAGGTGGAGCAGGGGGTTGCCCGGGTCGCTCGCGCCGGGGGCGAGCCTGCTCGCCGTCTGGAGGGCGGCGTCGAGGAGCGAGGGGTGGAAGGCGTAGTCATCCGCGTCCGCCATCCGCTCGGCGGGAAGCCTAAGGCTCGCCAGCGCCTCGCGCTCCCCCAGGGCGAGTTCTTCGATCACCTGGAAGCCGGGCCCGTAGTCGAAGCCCAGCCGGGAGTAGAGCCGGTAGCAGTCGGCACCGCCGTGGACGTCCGGGCAGCGCGACCGGACGCCCGCCACGTCGACGCGGTGCGGACGGTCTTCGGGCTCGCCCGGCAGCAGGGTGCCGTGGGCGTGCACCGGGGAGCCGTCCCCGTCGGTGCGCACCTCGAATGACGTCCCGTCGAGCCGGACCACGACCCGTCGCTCGCCTGACGCGGGGAGCCGGATGGGGGCCGCCCACACCAGGCCGTCGACTCCGCGCACCGGCCGGCCGGTGGCCAGTTCGCCGGCCAGCCGGGCCATCTCCAGGTACGCCACCCCGGCGAGCACCGGCTCGCCGCCGACAACGTGGTCGCGCAGGAAGAACTCCTCCCCCGTGAGCGTCTTGGCGTAGGCCCGTCCGTCGGGGGCGGGGACTTCGGCGTCCAGCAGGGTCGGGTGGAGCCGGGCGGCGGCCGGTTCCTGTTGTGGTGCCGGGGTGAACCAGTGCCGGGTGCGGGCGAACGGGTAGCTGGGCAGATGCACCCGGCGCCGGTCGGCGCCCCGGTGCAGGGCCGGCCAGTCGACCTCGGCGCCCGCGAGCCACTCGCGGGCGAGGACGGCGGACTCCTGGGTCACGGTCGCCGTCCGCGGGGTCTGACCCCGCTCGGCCTGGCCGGTGCGCACCGCCGAGGGCCGGCCGGCGAGATGCTCGACCAGCTCGGCGCGCAACCCGGCCACGCCGCCCGCCACCACGGCGAGCCGGTGGGGCATCGCCTCGCGGCCCACCTGAAGGGTGTAGGCGAGGTCGCCCGGCGGGACCTGCTGATCCGCCAGGTGGTCGGCGAGCCGCTCGGTGGCGGTCCGCAGTGCCTCGGGGGTACGGGCGGAGAGCACGAACAGCTGCTCCGCCGCGTCCTCGGCGCGGGTGTCCCGCATGGTCGGTTCCTCCAGCACGAGGTGTGCGTTGGCCCCGCCGAAGCCGAAGGAACTGACCCCGGCGCGGCGCGGCAGCTCGTTTCCCGCGGCATCGCACGGCCGTGGCCAGGGCCGGGTGGTGGCGGCGATCTCGAAGGGGCCGCCGTCCAGCTCCAGATAGGGGTTGTGCTCCCTCAGGTGCAGGCTGGCGGGGATGGTGCCGTGCCGCAGCGCGAGCACGGCTTTGAAGAGCCCGGCGATGCCCGCGGCGGCCTCCAGGTGGCCGATGTTGGTCTTGACCGACCCGATGGCGCAGCCGGGCGCCGCGGCCGTGCCGTGCTCGGCGCGCAGCCGGCGGAAGGCGGTGCTCAGCCCGGTCGTCTCGATCGGGTCGCCCAGCGCGGTGCCGGTGCCGTGTGCCTCGATGTAGCCGACGGTCTCCGGCTCCACCCCGGCGGCGCGGTACGCCTCGACCAGCAGGTCGGCCTGGGCGTCCGGGTTGGGGGCGGTGAGCGAGGTGGTCCGGCCGCCGTGGTTGGCCGCGACCGCCTTGATCACCGCGTGCACGGCGTCGCCGTCGTGCTCGGCCCGGTCGTCCGGCTTGAGCAGTACGACGCCGGCACCCTCACCGCGGACATATCCGTCGGCCCCGCTGTCGAAGGTCTTGCAGCGGCCGTCGGGGCTGAGCATCTCGCCCTGGCTCAGCGCCTCGTACACGGTCGGCGAGAGGATGAGGTTGACCCCGCCCGCGATGGCCAGGTCGCAGGTGCCGTCGCGGAGCGCGGCACACGCCTGGTGGACGGCGGTGAGCGAGCCGGAGCAGGCGGTGTCCACGGCCATGCTGGGGCCGCGCAGGTCCAGCAGGTAGGAGACCCGGTTGGGGATGACCGACAGCGCCGCGCCGGTGGCGGTGTGGGCCTGGGGGGCGCATCCGGCGGCCCGCTGCATCTCCAGGTAGTCGGCGTTCGCGACCCCGATGAACACCCCGACGCGCTTGCCGGCCAGCTCGGACGGCCGGTAGCCGGCGTCCTCGACGGCCGACCAGACCGCTTCCAGCAGCAGCCGCTGCTGCGGGTCCATCAGTTCCGCTTCCCGCGGGGAGATCCCGAAGAAGGCGGCGTCGAAGCAGTCCACGTCGGGGACGAAGCCGCCCCAGCGGGAGCCCGGGCGGCCGCGCCAGTCCCAGCGGTCCGCGGGGACCTCGCCCACCAGATCGTCCCCGGCGGCCAGGTGGTCCCAGAACTCCTTGAGGTCGGCCGAGCCCGGCAGGCGCCCGGCCATGCCGATGACCGCGATGTCGCCACCGCGCCGTCGGTCGGCCGGGGCCTCGGCGGGGGGCGGTGCGGTGATGAGCGACTCGGCGGCGGTGCCGAGCCGCGCGACCAGCTCCGCAGGGTGGTGCTCCCACAGGTGCTCGGCCAGCGCGGCCAGCGTGCCCCGGCGGTAGAACAGCGTCGGGTAGACCTCGATCCCGTACGCCGTGCGCAGTTCGGTGCTGAGCGCGGTGAAACTCACCGAGTTCATGCCCGCCTCGCCGAGGGGGGTGTGCGCGCCGATCTCCTCGGGGCGCAGCCCGCCCAGGCGGCTCACCGTCCGCGCCAGTTCGGCGATCAGCGCCTCGGTGCGCCCCGCGGGCCGTGCGGGCTCGTGCGGGCTCTGCGGCTGCCCGGTGTCGGGGGCGCCGAAGCGGGCCCGGAGCTCGGCGAGCGGCAGCGTGGCCAGGGTGGTCCGGTCGACCTTCTCGTTGAGAGTGTGCGGGAAGCCGGTCACCCGGATCAGCGCGTCCGGGAGCATATGGGCCGGCAGCCAGGCCGCCAGCTGTTCCCTGGCCGGGTCGGCCGCGCCGTCGTCGAGCACGTAGCAGGCCAGCAGCGAGCGATCGCCGCCGCCTTGGCCGCGGGCCACCACGACGGCTTGGCGGACGCCGTCCAGGCGGCGCAGGGTGGCCTCGATCTCCTCCAGTTCGATCCGGAAGCCGCGCACCTTCACCTGGGAGTCCATGCGGCCCAGATAGTCGATCCGCCCGTCGGCGAGCCGGCGGACCAGGTCGCCGGTGCGGTACATCCGCGCGTCGGGCGCGGTGGCGAACGGGTCGGGCAGGAAGCGCTCCCCCGTCAGCTCGGGGCGGCCCAGGTAGCCGTCGGCCACGCCGTGGCCGCCGATGTACAGCTCGCCGGGGACGCCGGTCGGCGCCGGTCGGTGGGCGCCGTCGAGCACATACAGCCGGGTGTTGGCGATCGGGGTGCCGATGGTGACCGGCTCGCCCCGGCCGAGCCGGCTCGCCGCCGACCAGATGGTGGTCTCGGTGGGCCCGTAGAGGTTCCACACCTCGCGGTTGCCGGCCAGCAGCGCCTCGGCGGTGTCGGACGGCAGTGCCTCGCCGCCGCACAGCACGGTGAGTCCGGGGTCCCCTTGCCACCCGGCGGCCAGCAGCATGCTCCAGGTGGCCGGGGTGGCCTGGATGACGGTGGCGGTGCCGCGCTCGACCGCCTCCCGCAGCCGCAGCCCGTCCTGAGCGACCTCGGCGGGCAGCACCTCGACCGTGCCACCGGTGATCAGCGGCAGGTAGAGCTCCAGACCGGAGATGTCGAAGCAGACCGTGGTCAGGGCGAGGAGCGTGTCCCTCGGTCCGAATCCGGGTTCCCGCGCCATCGACCAGAGGAAGTTGGTGAGCGCGCGGTGCGGGACGCGGACGCCCTTGGGCCGGCCGGTCGAGCCGGAGGTGTAGATGACGTACGCGGTGTCCGACGGCCCCGCGGGTCCGGGCGAGGGGGCCGCGGGCGGTTCCTGCTCCCCGTCGACGAGCAGCCGGGGCACCGCGCGGCCCCACGCCGCCTCGGCGACGGAATGCGTGAGCAGCAGGTGCAGGCCGGCGTCCTCCGCCATGTAGGCCAGCCGCTGGTCGGGGTAGGCCGGGTCGAGTGGGACGTACGCGCCGCCGGCGGCCTGCACGGCGAGCAGCGCCACCGGGAGGTCCGCGTCGCGCGGCAGGAGGACGCCGACGGTGCGGCCCCGGCCGACGCCGGCGGCGGTGAGGCGGGCCGCGAGGGCCTCCACCCGCTCCCGCAGCCCGCCGTAGGACAGCTCGGCTCCGGCATGGCGGACCGCCACCGCCTCGGGCCGGGCCTCGGCCTGACGCCGCACCAGCTCCCAGACCAGGGTGTCGGCCGGGTAGTGGGCGGGTGCGGGCGGGGCGAGCAGGGCGCGCTCGTCGTCGGTCAGCAGCTCCAGGTCGCCGACCGCGGTCCCGGGTGCGCCGACGGCTGATGCCAGCAGCGTGACGAAGTGGTCGCCGAGGCGTTCCACCGTGGCGGCGTCGAACACGTCGGGGTTGTATTTGAGGGTGTACCGGCAGCCGTCCGGGTGGTCAACCAGGTCCAGTGTCAGGTCGAACTCGCCCTCCTGGTGGACGCCGTCGACCCTGTCGCGCACCACGCCGTCGGCGCGCATGTCGCGCGCCCAGTTGTGGAAGTAGAAGGCCACGTTGAACGGCGCGTCCCAGGCGCCGGGGGCCTCCCGTTTCAGCTCCTCGGCGAGGGTGATCAGCGGATAGGCGCTGTGTTCCAGCGCCCCCAGGACCATCCGGTGGATCCGGCGGACCAGGTCGCGGAAGGTCTCCTGGCCGTCGACCCGTTCAGCCAGCACGACCATGTTCATGAAGTAGCCGAGCACGTCGTCGTAGCCGTCGGCCGGGCGGCTCGCCGTGGGTGTGCCGACGGCGATGTCCGCCTGGTCGCTGTAGCGGTGGAGCAGTGCGAAGTAGCACGCCAGCATGGTGCTGGACAGCGAGGCGCCCGCCGCGGTGGCCAGCGCGCGGGCGCGGTCGGACACGGCCGCGGGGACGCGGCCCGCCACGCTGGCGCCCCGGAATCCGGGCACGGGCGGGCGCGGTCGGTCCAGCGGCAGCGCCACGGTGGTCTGCCGGCCCCTGAGCCGCTCGACCCAGTAGGCGCGCAGGCGCTCCACCTCGGGCCCGGCCAGCAGCTCGCGCTGCCAGGCCGTGAAGTCGGCGAACGTGCGGGCGGGCCGGTCGGCGGGGAGCGGGCGGCCTTCCCGGAGCGCGCGGTAGCCGCGCTCCACCTCTGCCAACAGCAGGGGGATGGACAGTCCGTCGAGCACCAGGTGATGGACGTTCAGGAGCAGCGCATGCCGGCCGTCGCCGAGGGTGTACAGCGTCGCGCGCAGCAGCGGGCCCCGGCCCAGATCGAAGGGCCGCCGCATGTCGGTGCGGATCCGGTCGCGCAGGTCGCCGTCCGCGACGGAGGTGAGGAAGACCTGCTGGAACGGCAGCTCCGGCTCGGCCGCGATCCGGACGTACGGGATGCCGTCCGCATCCGTCCGCACGGTGGCGCGCAGTTCCTCGTGGCGGTCGAGCAGGTCCTGGAGGACCACGCGGAGGGTGAGCACGTCGACGTCGCGGTCGAGCCAGAAGGCGAGCGGCAGGTTGTAGGCATGGTTTCCGGGCGCGATCTGCTCGATCACCCACAGGGCGCGCTGCCCCTCCGACATCGGATGGGTGGTCTGCTCGGCGTCCCCGCGGGGGCGCAGGACCATCTCCGCCGCCGCTGTGGGATGCGGCGGTGTCGTGGACGCGGCGCCGACGTGCACCGGGGGAACGGGGGCGGCGGGGACGGGGGTGGGCGCGACGGGGGCGGGAGTGCCCACGTCGGCGAGCCAGCGGGAGCCCAGGTGGTCGGCCAGCTCACGCAGGGTCGGACGCACGAAGAACTCGTCGAGCGGCACCGTGACGCCGAAGGTCCGGTCCACAGCCGCCACGATCTTCATCCCGCTGAGCGAGTCGAACCCGTAGTCCACCAGCGGACGGTCGGGCTCGATCCGCACATCGAGCTTCAGGACCCGCTCCAGCAGCTCCCCCAGACGGTCGGCCACCGCCGCGGACGCATCCGGTCGCGCCGGTGTCGTTATGGGTTCGGGAGTGGTGGTTATTGCCGGCGCTGCGACCGGCGCGGCTTCGGGCCGCTCCGCGATCAGCACATGCTGGCCCAGGTCCGCCCCCTCGGCGCCGAGTGTCCCGACCTTCGCGTAGCCCTCTTCATCGAGCAGCCCGACCCAGCTCTCGGCCGTGGCCAGCGGCGAGCCGGGGATACGTACCTCGCCGTCCTCGAACAGCCACCAGCCCTCCATCACACCGCCGCCGACGGTGAGATAGGGCTTGATGGAGGTCAGCTCGTTGAGGACCAGCCGGCCGCCGGGCTTGAGCAGGTCCCTGGCCATACGCAGGGTGGCGCGCAGGTTCCGCGTGGCGTGGACGACGTTGGTGGCCAGCACCAGATCGGCCGAACCCGGGGTGAATCCCTGCTCGGCCAGTCCGCGCTCCAGGTTGAGCAGCTGGAACCGCGCGAACGGGTAGTCCCCCGCGAACCGCTCGCGGCCGTGCTCCAGGAAGCGCGGCGAGATGTCGGTGAAGGTGTAGCCCACACGGCCCGGGTGGCCGGCCAGCACGGGCAGCACCCGTTCGCTGGTGGCACCGGTGCCGGCGCCCAGCTCGACCACCTCGATCGTCTCGCCGCCGCTGAGCCGCGGCAGCCGGACGTCCAGGTGGTCGCGGACCATCCGGGCCACCAGCACATTGAAGAAGTCGCTGAGCGGGTTGCCCTGGTAGAGATCCCGCACCAGCTCCATCGAGGAGTCGGGGAACATGACCTCGGTCCCCACCACCTCACCGCGCAGGAGCTGCGGATACACCCGCAGGAACTCCCGGTTGAGGGTGACCGTCGGCTCGATGTCCGGGTAGGCGGCCGCCACCCGGTCGAACGCGGACTCCCAGCGGTCCGCCGCCTCGGCGGGCGCCACCGTGTCCACGGCGGCGGTGCTGGTGAGCCGGTCGCCGTCGCGGGTCAGGAACCCGGCCCCGGTCAGGAGGTCGAGCAGCGCTTCGTGCAGCCGCTGGAACTTGTCCCGGATGCCGAGCCGGCCGCGCAGCTCGTCGCCGCGGTGCTGCTCGCCCCTGCTCCGGAAGACGCCCATGCGCTGGTAGGCGCCGAGCACCCCGGACACGGAGACCGCTCCCAGTTCCTCGTACCCGGCCAGCACCCGGGTCACGGCGGGGTCGATGCCCGCCCCGGCGGCCGGGCGACGGCCCGCGACGGCCCCGGGCTCGGCGGCGGACGGTTGGGGGATCCAGAGGCGTTTGCGGGCGAACGGGTAGCCGGGGAGCTCGATCCTGCGGGCGGCCGCGGAGGTGATCCGCGACCAGTCGATCTCGGCTCCGGTCAGCCAGCGCTCCGCCACGGCCGTCAGGTCACGCCGCGTCAGCGCCTGCTCCAAGGCGAGGACTTCGTCGTGGGAGAGCCGTGTCCGGGCCGGGGTCCCCTGGCCGGTGCCGACCCGGTCGTCGGCGCCGCCGGCCGCGTACGACGCCAGCAGCCGGGCGGCCTCGGCCACCGAACGGGCGGTCAGCGCCAGCCGGAACTCGTGGGCGGTACGGCCCGACTGGAGGGTGTGCGCGACATCGGCGAGCCGCGGCCCCGGTCCGCCGGTGGCCTCCGCGGGCGGCAGGAGGCCGGCCACCGCCTCGGCCAGCGCTCCGATGGTGTCCGCCGCCAGGGCGGCCTCGGGCAGTTCGGTGCCGAGTTCCGCGGCGAGCAGTGCGTGGTAGCGGGCGCGCTGGGCCAGGTCGAACCCGCAGTCGACCAGATCGGTGGTGAGGTCGAGGGAGTCCGGTGCCAGGCCGGCCAGCTCCGCGGCCAGCCGCAGGCACAGGCGCCCGGCATCCGCCGACGCCTCCTGGGGCGCCGCCGTCCGCCCCGGGGCGCTGCCGCGCAGGAACTCCGCCAGGTCAGCCGCGTACGCGCGCAGCCGGTCCTCGCTCTTGGCGGAGACCACCAGCAACTGCTGCCGCCCGTCCTCCGCCGGCTCCTGGGGCGAGCCGGCCGGAACGTACTCCTCCATGACCACACAGGCGTTGGAGCCGCCCGCGCCGAAGGAGCTGACGACGGCGCGCAGCGGCAGCTGGTCGCCGTCGGCGCCGGGCCGGTCCGGCGGGGTCCAGGGCTCGAGGGTCTGCTGCACCTCGAACGGGGTGGTGTCGAAGTCGATCTCCGGGTTGCGGCGCGCCGAGTGCAGCGAGGGCGCCAACTGCCGGTGGCGGAGCTGTAGCAGCACCTTGGTCAGCCCGGCGATGCCGGCCGCCGACTCCAGGTGGCCGATGTTGGACTTCACCGAGCCGACCGCGACCTTGGGCCGCTCCGCACGGCGCGCCGGGTCGACGCGTCCGCCGAAGGCCTCGGCCAGGCCCGCGATCTCGATCGGGTCGCCGAGCAGGGTGCCGGTGCCGTGCGCCTCCACATAGCCGATGGTGTCCGGATCCACCCGGGCGCGGCCCAGCGCTCCGCGGATCACCTGAGCCTGGGCCTGCGCGCTCGGCACGGTGTAACCGCCGGCGTCGCCGCCCGAGTTGATGGCCGAGCCGCGGATCACACCGAGGATGCGGTCCTGGTCGGCGACCGCGGCCGCCAGCGGCTTGAGCAGGACGGCGCCGACGCCCTCGCCGTCGACGAAGCCGTCCGCGTCGGCGCCGAAGGCCTTGAGCCGGTCGTCGCGCGACAGCATCCCGGCCTGGGCCAGGCCGCGCAGGTGCTTCGGGTGCAGGATCAGGTTGACGCCGCCCGCGAGCGCGGCGGCACACTCGCCCGTCCTGATGCTCTGGCAGGCCAGATGGACCGCCGTCAGCGAGGCCGAGCACGCGGTGTCCACCGCGAGGCTGGGACCGGTGAAGTCGAAGAAGTGCGACACCCGGTTGGCGACCGACCAGTGGTGGGAGTGGGCGTCCGTGGGGACGCCGAGCGCGTTCGCCGCGCCGCCCATCCATTCGTAGTCGCTGCTCATCACGCCGACGAAGACGCCGACCGGCCCCTGGGCGGCGAGCGCGGCCGCCGGATAGCCGGCGTCCTCAAGGGTCGCCGCGGCGGTCTGGAGGAACAGGCGTTCCTGGGGGTCCATCGCCTCGGCGTCCGCGGGGGCGATGTGGAAGAACAGCGGGTCGAACGCGTCGACGTCGTCGATGAACCCGGCCCACTTGCTGTACGAGGCGTCCGCCCCGGCCGGGTCGTAGTGCGCGTCCGCCTCCCAGCGGTCCGCAGGAACCTCCCGGACGCAGTGCCGGCCCCGGGCCAGGTTGTCCCACAGCTCGCCCACGGTCCCGGCCAGCGGATAGCGCCCGGCGACACCGACGACGGCGATGAGGTCGTCCGGGCTCTCCTCGGCCGCCGCGCCGCCCGTGACGGCCGCGGCCCCCTGCTCGCCGTCGAAGATCCGGCCGGCCAGGAAGCCGGCCAGCGCCCGGGGCGTGCGGTGCTCGAAGACCATGGTCGCGGGCAGTCGCAGCCCGGTGCGGGCACTGAGCTTGTTGCGCAGCTCCAGCGCGGTCAGCGAGGTGAAGCCCAGGCGCTGGAACGCGACGTCGGGGTCGATCTCGGTAGCCGTGTCGTGCCCCAGCGCCGCGGCGGCCTCCCGCAGCACCAACTCGCCGACGACGCGGTCACGTTCCGCCACCGGGACGTCCCTCGGGTCGTCGCCTGTGGAGGTGGTGACGGCGGAGAGGACGGGGACGGGGGCGGGGGCGGGGGCGGGGGACCGGCGGCGCGGGGCCGGGGCCAGCTCCCGGAACAGCGGCGGGGTGCCCACCGTGGAGTCCTGGGCGGTGGGGTCCAGCCGGACCGGCAGCAGATGGGCGCGGTCCGCTCCCAGGGCGGCGTCGAGGAGTTCCAGGGCCGCGTCGGTGGCCAACGGGCGCACGCCGGCGCCGGTCAGCCGCGCCAGGTCGGCCTCGTCGAGCCGGCCGGTGAGGGCGCTGCGCTCGGCCCACAGGCCCCAGCCCAGCGACACCGCGGGCAGCCCCAGGCCGCGGCGGTGGTGCGCCAGGGCGTCCAGGAAGGCGTTGGCGGCGGCGTAGTTGCCCTGCCCGGCGGTGCCCAGCGTGGCCGACACCGAGGAGAACAGGACGAAGGCGGAGAGACCGAGGTCGCGGGTCAGCTCGTGCAGATGCCAGGCGCCGTCGGCCTTCGCCGCCAGCACCGACCGCAGCCGTCCCGGCGTCAGGGAGCCGATCACCCCGTCGTCCAGCGTCCCGGCGGCGTGCACGACGCCGCGCAGCGGGCGCTCCCGCGGAATCGACGCCAGCAGCTCGGCGAGCGCGTCGCGGTCGCCGACATCGCATCTCGCCGATGTCGCCCGCGCGCCCATCGCGATCAGCTCGTCGGCGAGCGCGGGCGCTCCCCCGCGGCTCACCAGCAGCAGGTCGCGGACTCCGTGCTCGGCGACCAGGTGCCGTGCCACCAGTCCGCCCAAGGTGCCCGAGGCCCCGGTGACGAGCACCGTGCCGTCGGCGGGGAAGCGGGCGGCGTCGGGTGTTCCGGTCGCCTGGAGGCGGGTCAGCCTCGGCACGCGGATCTCGCCGTCGCGCACCAGGAGCTGCGGCTCGCCGCGGGCGAGCACCGACGGCAGCGACCGTGCCAGACCGTCCATGTCGCTGGTGTTGCCGGTGTCGACGAGGACGATCCGGCCCGGGTGCTCCGTCTGGGCCGACCGCACCAGACCCCACACCGCGGCCGCGGCAGGGTCCACCTCCGCGTCGGCGCCGGACGCCACGGCCCGGCTGGTCGCCACCACCAGGCGCCCGTCGCCGGTTTCCGTCTCGGCGAGCCAGTGCTTCAGTTCCTCGAGGACGGCGGAGGTCACCGCCTGGACCCTGGCGGGCGGTTGTCCGTCGGCGGACGGGCAGCGCAGCACCGTGACGTCCGGCATGTCGGCCGCCGGCCCGGTACCCGGTCCGTCCGGCCGCGCGGGGAGCCAGCTCAGCTCGTACAGTGCGCCGGGTTCCGCGGTGTCGTCGAGGTCGGAGCCGAGGGGGCGCAGCGCCAGGGAGCCGACGGACAGCACGGCGCGGCCGGTGCCGTCGGCGATCCTCAGGGCCACCGAACCGTCATCCAGCGGGGTGAGCCGCGCCCGCACCGTGGACAGCTCAGCCGCCGCGTCCCGATCCAGCCACCGCACGTCGCTCCACGAGAACGGCAGCGCCGGTGCGGTCTTCAGGTCCAGCGCGTGCAGGGCGGCGTCCAGCAGTGCGGGGCGGTTCGGCGCGGCCAGGGCCACCTCGGCGAACAGCTCACCGCCGCGCCGCCACAGCGCCCGCAGGCCCCGGAAGCCGGGCCCGTACTCCAGCCCCTGGGCGGCCAGATCCTCGTACCAGGAGGTGAGGTCGACCCGCTCGGCGGCCGCGGGCGGCCACGCCCCGATGGCCGGTGCCGCCGCGGCCACCGGCCCGTCGGCCTCGGCCAGCGCGCCGGTCGCGTGCAGCCGCCAGTCGGTCTCCGGGCCGCGGGCGTACAGCCGCAGGGGCCGGTGGCCGCCGTCGTCGGCGGGGCCCACCAGCAGCTGGATCTCGACGTCGCCCTCCTCGGGCAGGATCACGGGGGCCTGGTGGGTGAGCTCGTCCACCGCGTACCCGGTGTGCAGCGCCATCTCCAGGAGGGCGGTCCCCGGTACCACGGCCCGGCCGCGCACCCGGTGGTCGGCCAGCCACGGGCAGGCCCGCAGGGACAGCCGGCCGGTCAGCACCGTCCGATCGCCGTCGGCCAGCTCGACGGAGGTGCTCAGCAGCGGCCGCCGAGGCTTCAGCCAGTAGTTTCTGGGCTGGAAGGCGTAGGTGGGCAGCTCCACGGTGCGGGCACCGGTGCCCTCGAAGAGGTGGCTCCAGTCCACCGGAACGCCCTGGGTGTGCAGTTCGGCCATGGACAGCAGGAACTGCCGGGCCGAGTCCTCGTTGCGGCGCAGCGAGCCGGCGACGACGACATCGTGGTCGGCCTGGAGCGCGGTCTCCTCGATGCCGACGGTCAGGACGGGGTGCGGGCTGCATTCGACGAAGGTCCGGTATCCCTCGGTCAGCAGATCGCGGATCACGGACTCGAAGCGAACGGTGTTGCGGAGGTTCTGGTACCAGTACGCGGCGTCGAGCGCGGTGGTGTCCAGGACTTCGCCGGTGAGGGTCGAGTGGAAGGGCAGTGCCCCGGAGCGGGGGCTGATGCCGGCCAGGTCGTGGAGGATCCGGTCGCGGATCTTCTCGACGTGGGCCGAGTGCGAGGCGTAGTCCACCGGGATGCGGCGGGCTCGGATCCCCTCCCGCTCGCAGTGTGCCAGTAACGCGTCCAGCGCTTCCGGCTCGCCGGAGACCACCGTCGAGCGGGGTCCGTTGAGGGCGACGACGGAGATCCGCCCGTCCCAGGGATCCAGCAGGGCACGGGTCTCGTCGGCGGACCGGGCCAGGGACACCATGCCGCCCTCGCCGGCGAGCTCCAGCAGCGCCTTGGAGCGCAGGGCGACCACCCGGGCGCCGTCCTCCAGGGACAGGCCGCCGGCCGCGCAGGCGGCGGCGATCTCGCCCTGGGAGTGGCCCACGACGGCGGACGGCACCAGCCCGGCGGAGCGCCACAGCTCGGCCAGCGAGACCATGACCGCCCACAGCGCGGGCTGCACCACATCCACCCGTGTCAGCGCCGCCTCGTCGTCGATGACCTCCCGCAGCGACCAGTCGACCAGGCCGCTCAGGGCCTCCTCGCACGCGTCCATCCGCGCGGCGAACACCGGGGAAAAGGCGCGCAGTTCCCGTGCCATCCCGGCCCACTGCGCCCCCTGTCCGGGGAAGACCCACACCACGCCGGATTCCGGGGCGACGGCCCCTTCGACCACCCTCGGCGACGGCCGGTCCTCCGCCAGGGCGGTCAGGTCCCTCAGCAGTTCGGCGCGGTCCCCGGCGATGACGACCCCGCGGTGCTCGAGCGCCGACCGTGTGGTGACGGTGGAGAGCCCGACGTCCGCCGGAATCAGCTCCGGGCGGGCCTCCATCCAGTGCAGCAGACGCCGCGCCTGGCTGCGCAGCGCCGCCTCGGTCACGCCGGACAGCACGACCGGCAGCGGGGGCGGCGCGACCGGCTCGTCCTCGGCGGCATCCTCCGTGTCCCCGGGCGGCTGCTCGACGATCACATGCGCGTTGGTGCCGCTGGCCCCGAACGAGGACACCCCGGCGCGGCGCGGCCGGTCCAGCTCGGGCCACGCCCGCTGCTCGACCAGCAGCTCGACCGCCCCGGCCGACCAGTCCA
>NZ_JBEOSB010000035.1:0-114854 GCF_040302705.1 Streptomyces sp. NPDC097640 | reverse complement strand
GGATCGGCGTAGACCGCAACACTCGCGATCCCCGCGTCCCGACAGGCACGGGCAACCCGGACCGCGATTTCGCCACGATTGGCGATGAGCACCTTCTGCATGCTCTCTCATCCCTCTGTCAGAAGAACCGTCCGTCAGGGACGGTCGGTGGCTACCCCAGGGCCCGCTTGAGGAAATCCAGTACGACCTTCGCGTATGCCTCGGGATTGGTCTCCAGCCCGAGCAGATGCTCGGCCTTGGGCAGGACATGCGTCTCGGCCTGGGCATAACGCTCGGCGAGCGCGTCCACCGAGGAGGGCGGCACGATGGCGTCCCGCTCTCCCGACATGAACAGCAGCGGTATCTCGGCGAACTTCCCCGTCGCGGGCGGCGGCCACTGCGCCCGCACCAGGGCGGGGGCCAGCGAGCACAGCACCCCCGTCACCACCGACAGGGACGGCTCCCCGCTCAGCAGCCGCGGCACGGGCAGCATCCCGGCCTCCAGGTACTTGCGCAGCAGCGGCGGTACGTCATGGCCGGGGCCGCTGTCGCACACCAGCGCGTCCACGGAGAAGCCCTCGTGCGTCAGCGCCCACATGGACGAGAAGCAGGAGAAGGAGAAGCCGTAGACGGCTATTCGGGCCTGGCCGTAGCCCTGGCCGCCGCGCAGATGGGAGACGACGGCCGTGACATCGCTGGCGAACCGGTCGCCGAGGCCGAGCAGCGCCCGGTCGACGCTGCTGGCCCCATGGTTGCGGTGGTCGAACAGACAGACGGTGTAGCCCGCGTCGTGCAGGAACTTGGCGTGCCCGAGGCTGCGCGTCTTGCTCATCCCCATGCTGTGCCCGAGGACCACGACCTTCTGCCCGGACCCGGGGCACAGCCAGGCGTGGACGTACTTCCGGCCGGTGAAGGGGATCTTCAGCTCCCTGACGGGCAGGCCGTAGTCGCTCGGATGCCCGTGCTGTGCCCGGCGGCGCGGGTGGAAGGCCCGATAGGCGAGCGAGGCCCCGTACAGCGGGGCCAGCGGCAGCGCCGCGGCCGACACGACGCGGGACTTCAGCGCGGGATTCCGTACCGGCGTCTGCCGTGGCTCGGACATCAGCGTCCTCCGTGCGGGGATGGGGGGTCCGTCGGGAGTCAGAGCGGTCTCGTCTCGGTCGTCTCGGGCGGGTCGAACGGGAGTGGAACAGGAGTGGAACGGGTCGGGCTGCGGCTCGGGGTCAGCCGCAGCCCCCGGCATGGCCCTGGTCGCCGGAGCGGGCGGCGGCGGGGGGCACCGCCGAGTGGTGGCCGGGGGAGTCCGCGCCGGGCTCGGGCGGGGGGTCGAGCGGCGGCTCAGTGCGGGGGCGGGCGCGGACGGACTCGACGAAGGCGGGCAGCCGGTCCACCCCCCAGAACTTGTCGTAGCCGTGGAGGAAGAACGGCACGCCGAACGCCCCGTCCCGGCCCAGCGCGAGCAGCGCCGCGAGCCCCGGCCCCTCGCGCAGCTGCGGGTCCTCGGCCACCCGCGCCAGCCGGTCGGCCGGCAGCCCCAGCTCCTCGGCGATGCCCGCGACCGTCGCCGGGTCGCAGATGTCGCGGCCCTCCTGCCAGCGCGCCCGGTAGACGAGCTCGATGTACCGGGGGCCGAGCCCGGCCTCCAGAGCCGGGAAGTACGCGAGGTGCGGCACCTCCCACACCGGGTCCTCGTCCAGCGGCCAGCTGACGTCGAGGCCGCGGGCGCGGGCGAGCCGCCGTACGTCCTGGAGGATGTAGAGGTGCTTCTCGCGGGACATCGGGGTGTACGGGAACGTCTCGCCGTGCTCGTTCATCAGGCGCTCGCCGTCCGCGTCCGGCTCCCACCACGGGTGCCACTCCACCGCTTGTGCGACATCCGGATAGCGGTCCATCAGATCACGGTAGGCGATCCAGCTGTACGGACTGCGGAAATTGAAATAGAAGCGCGGCACCTTGCTCTTGCGGCGTTCGCGGGCCATCGTCATCCCCCCTCCCTCTCCTTCCGGACGGCTCAGATGACGATGCCGCCGTCGACCTCGAAGACCGCGCCCGTCACATACTCCGCCCCGATCAGGTACGCCACCATGTCGGCGACCTCCTCCGGGCGGCCGAAGCGGCCGAGCGGGATGCTCTTGCGCGCCTCCTTCTGCGTACTTTCCGACAGCGAGGAGGTCATATCCGTATCGATGAAGCCCGGCGCCACCACATTGGCCCGGATGCCGTAGCGGCCGACCTCTTTGGCGAGCGACTTGGTGAACCCGATGATCCCCGCCTTGGACGCCGCGTAGTTGCTCTGGGTGGCGTTGCCGTGGACCCCGGCCACCGAGGAGATGTTGACGATGCAGCCGGACTTGCGCTTCATCATCTCGAAGACCACCGAGCGGCACACGTGGTACGTGCCGTCCAGGTTGACGCCCAGCACCGCCCGCCACTCCTCGTCCTTCATCAGCAGCAGCGGATTGTCCTGGGTGATGCCGGCCGAGGTCACCGCCACATCGATGGCGCCGAGCCGCTCCTGGGCGAAGGCCACCAGCTCGCGCACCGAGTCGGCGTCGGAGACGTCCGCCTGTTTGCCGATCACCCGCCCGCCGCCCAGCTCCTCGGCCTCCTTCTCCAGCATGCGGGCCGCGTCCGGGCTTGACCGGTAGCAGAACGCGACGTCGAAGCCGTCCCGGGCCAGCCTCAGCACGGTGGCGCGGCCGATGCCGCGCGAGCCGCCGGAGACCAGCGCGACACGCTTGGTCATGGGCTCGGTCTCGTTCGTGTGGGGCATTCGGTCACTCACCTCCCTTGGGGGCCGCGTCCGTCAGGTCCGCGGCGGGGCGCATCGTCATCACCAGCCGGCCGACCGTCAGGGCGGTCTCGTCCCCGACCCGGCTCTCGCCCTCGAACATGAAGGTCTCGCCGACCTGGCGGGTCAGCCGTACGCGGTGCTCGACGAGGTCGCCGGGGACGGCGGGGCGCAGCGGCGTGGCGTCGGTGATGCCGCCGAGCAGCATGACCTGGCCGCTGAGCACATCCGGATTGGGCCTGTCGTGGGCGACCAGCACCCCGGCGACATGGCACCAGGACTCGATCAGGGCCGTCCACGGGTAGTGGTAGTCCGCCTCGGCGGCGTCGGCGGCCTTGTCGGGAATTCCCTCGTACCAGGGCTCGTTGCAGGTCACCGCCTTCAGGCCGGTGGCACGCTCGCCGGGCACCAGCTCGGTGACCCGGTCGATCAGCAGCATGGGGTAGCGGTGCGGCAGCACCCGCTTGATCTCACCGGCCGTGATCACCGTACGGTGCGGCGCCGGATCCCCGGCTAAGGAGGCGGCGCCGTCGGCCTGCGGGGCCTCGCGCTGCGCGCAGCGCCCGCCGTCGCGGGCGTAGCGCAGCCGGACGAGCGCGACGGGCCCCCGCCCGGTGGCCACGGCCACCCGGCAGCGCCAGGCCCCGGCGTCCCGCGCCCCGGTGTCCCGGGACCCGGTGTCCCGTGCCCAGGTGATGTCGCAGCTCAGCCGGTCGCCGGGGAACACCGGGCTGGTGAACCGGGACGACTCGACGGCCAGCAGGGTCCAGCGCTCGCCCGGCTCGGGCAGCGTGGCCAGCGCGCCGCGGTGGGCGTACTCGACGACGCACACCCCGGGGAAGACGGGGAACCCGGGGAAGTGCCCGGCGAACACCCGCTCCGCCGGGTCGATGAGGACCGTGGTCCGGGCCGGGCGGCCGCCCGGGGCCCCGGGGTCGACGACCTCCACCGTGCCGTCGACCGGTCCGCATGTTCTTGTGGTCGGCACCTCACTTCTCCAGCTTCGAGGCGAGCAGGTCATAGACCTTCCGAAGACAGGTGATCTCCTTCATCTCCTGCTCCTTCAGCTTCACCGAGTACTTCTTCTCCAGGACGACCATGACCTCCAGGGCCATGAGCGAGTCGACGCCCAGCTCCTTCACGAAGTCGGCGTCGTCGGTGACGTCTTCCTCCTCCACATCGAGGACGTCGGCGACGAAGGCGCGCAGCTCCTCCAGGTCCAGGGCGGCGGCGGTGTCGGCCATGCGGGTTCTCCTCGCGCTTCTCAAGGGGGGTTGGGTTCAGCCGGGGTCGGCGGTGTGGGTCAGTTTGGCCAGGGCGGCGGACGAGTCGACCGCGACGGTCGCCGCGCCCTTGGCGATGCGGCGGATCATCCCGGTCAGCTGGCGGCCGGGGCCGAGCTCCACGAACCGGGTGCAGCCGAACTCGCCGGCCAGGGTCCGTACGCTCTGCTCCCAGCGGACGGGGCTGGTGAGCTGGCGCAGCTCCAGGTCGTGCCATGTGTCGCCGCCGGTGTGCGGGCGGGCGTCCACGTTGGCCACGACGGGCATGTGCTCGGCGGCGAACTCCACGGCGGCCAGCGCCGCCTCGAGCTCGGCCGCCGCGGCCGCCATGCGCGGGCTGTGGAAGGCGCCGCCGACCGCGAGCGGGATCACCTTGCCGCCGCTCTCGACGGCCGATTCGCCGAGCCGGGCCACTCCGTCGGCGGTGCCCGAGACGACGATGGCGCCGGGCGCGTTGGTGTTGGCGACCCACAGCTCCTCGCCCGCCTCCCGGACCGCCGCGGCCAGCCCCTCCACGGTCTCCGCGTCGAGCCTGACCACCGCGGCCATGGTGCCGGGCGAGCGCTCGGCGCACCCGCGCATGGCCCGGCCGCGGGCGGCGACCAGGCGCGCGGTGTCGGCGAGCGGCAGCGCCCCCGCCGCGTACAGCGCGGTGTACTCGCCCAGGCTGTGCCCCGCGCACGCGACCACCTCGCCCAGTACGCCGGCGGCGGCCGCCTCGCGGTGGGCGAGGACCTCGGTGGTGAACACGGCGATCTGGGCCAGGTCGGTGCGGCGCAGCGTCTCGTCGTCGGCCTTCAGCAGCAGGTCCTCGACGTCGACCCCGGTGTGCTCGGAGATCCCGGCCACCAGCGGCCAGGACCCGGTCTCCCGCCAGGCCTCGCCCATGCCCTGCTTCTGGGCGCCCTGCCCCGGGAAGACCAGGGCGGTGCGCACCTCTGGCGCGTCGTCCGTCATCTCAACCAGCTCCTCAGGGTGGTCGCGCACGCGGTCACGTGGTCGCCTGCGGCGGCCGGGGGCACCGCCCAGCGGTAGCTGGGGGAGAACCGAAGGGGCGCGCCGCCCGAGCCGGAGGCACTGATGTGCGCTGTGAAAGGGAGAGCGCGCGGAGGCCCCGAGGCTGCGATCGCCACGCGGCGAAGCCGCTATCGATACAGCCGGCCACCGCCGCGTGGTCGACCGTCGGCCTGAGGCGCCCCGGCGGGGGCACCGCCCAGCGGTAGCTGGGAGGGGGCCGGTAGCTGGGGGAGAACCGGGCCTTCACAAGGGCCTCCGCAGCAGGGCCGCGCCGACCACGCCGTCCCGGTCGACCGAGGTGACCAGGGCCAGGCTGCCGGGGGCGGTGTCCGGACGCTCGGCGAGGGCGAGCACGGCGGCGATCTGGAAGGCCGCCGAGGCGGCGTAGGTGTCGCCGATGGAGTCGGCGGCCGAGACGCGCAGCGGCTCATGGCCGCCGAGCACGTCCGCGAGGGCGGCGCGCTCCGCCTCCCCCTCCGCGCCCGGGGCCTGCGAGTCGGCGACGGCCCAGATCCGGCCGGGCTCCGTGCCCGTACGGTCGAGCAGCCGCCGCACCACGTCGGCGAGCACCGTGCGGGCCCGCCCGGTGCCGCCCCCGGGGTCCGCGGCGAAGCCGAACTCCAGCCCCGCGACCTCGACCAGACCGCCCCGGCCGTGCTCGCGCGCGGACCCCTCCGGCTCCAGCAGCCACACCGCCGCGCCCTCGCCGAGCACGGCGGCGGTGTCGCCGTCGCCGCGGGAGTGCCACTCCAGCCAGGCGCGGGCGGAGGAGAACTCCTCGACGGCCCCGCACAGCACGGTGGTGGCCCGCCCGGCGCGCTGGAGCCGCAGCGCGTACTGGAGGGTGAGCAGCGCGGTGGCGCGGCCGCCCGCGATGGTGGTGTTGGGGCCCTTGAGCCCGTGCCAGATGGCGGTCTGGCCGGCCGCGCAGTTCATGACGGTGTTGGGGAACCGGGCCGGGTCCACGAAGAAGGGCCGCTCGCCGACCAGGGAGTCACGGGTGAAGTCCATGATGGACTGGGCGCTTCCGGTGCTGGTGCCCAGCGCCACGCCGGTGTTCTCGCCCACGCCGGGCAGGCGCTCGTCGGTGAGCAGCCGGCCGATGGCGGTCACGGCCATTCCGGTGGTCCGGTCCATGGAGCGGGTGCCCTTGCGGCCCAGGATCTGCTTGATGTGGAAGTCGGGCACGAGGCAGGCCTCGTCGAAGGGCACGGACCACTCCTCGGGGTCCAGCGGCTTCCCGGCCCGGCGGCCGGAGCGCAGCCCGGTGGCGAAGTCCGCGCCGTGCAGGCCCAGCGGAGATACGGCGGCCCAGGCGGAGATGACCGGGCCGCCGGTGGCGGTGGCGAAGACCATGGATCCGTGTACTCCTTCGGTAGAGGCTGGGGTGGTGTGCGGGCGGCCGGCGGGCGCGCTCTCGTACGCGGGCGCTGTCTCCCGCGCGGGCGCGCGCTCGTACGCGGGCCCGGTCACAGGAACCACACCTGTTCGTACGACGCCCAGCGGGCCGCGAGCCCGCCTCCCTCGACGACGCGCACGCCGGGCAGCAGCCGGTCGGCGGCGGTGCGGCCGAGCGCGGTGAGGTCGGGCTCCTCGACCAGCACGGCCACCCCGGCGGCCACGATGTCCCGCACGGTGGCGCGCGGGTCGGGGAGGGTGTCGAGGGTGCGGCCGCCGATGCGGACCGCCGGTTCGTAGTCGGTGTCGAGGGCGTAGCTGACGGCGAGGCCGCGCAGTGCCAGGTCGGTGCCGCCGCTCTGCCGGTGCAACTCGGTGATCAGGGACAGTACGTCGGCGAACTGCCGCTCGACCGCGCCCCGGTAGGCCCGTTCGATCATCACCAGCCAGCGCGCCGCCGTCGCCTCGGGCATGGTCAGTGCACCCCCAGGGAGAGACATGTGCCGGCCACGGCCACATGCTCGGCGTACTTGAACATGGGGCGCCTGCGCACCTGAGGGATCTGGTCGGAGGTGCCGCGCTCCTCGGCGCAGAAGGCGCAGACGTACCAGTGCAGCCGGTCCGGGTGGTCGGTCAGCAGCTCGCGCACGACGCGGAGGGCGGAGGGGTACTCCCGCTCCCAGTCGCCGTAGTTGCGCGGCTTGGTGTCGCCGAGGCCCGTCCAGGTGAGCCGGGTGGCGTCGCCGCAGGCCCAGATCTGGACCCGGGCGCCCTTGGCGAGCAGCGCGGTCGTCAGCCGCAGGGCGGAGCTGACCAGTTCGGTCTGGTGGGGCGCGCCGAGGAGCTGGAGCAGGACGTCGGTGGGCGGCGGCTTCCAGGCCATCAGTGCCACACCGCCCGCAGGCCGGGTGCCAGCAGCCGGTCCGCCACCTCGTCCATTCCGGCGAGGCGGGATCCGGGCAGCAGGTCCTCGGCGGGGAGGGCGCGCTGGGCGGCCGAGAAGCCGTCCACCCACAGCTCGCCGCCGCCGCGCAGAAAGGCCGCGACGCCGTGCGAGGCGCCGGGCAGCGCGGCGGTCACCCCGTTCTCGACGAGGAACAGCACCACGTGGTGGCCGTCCTGGAGCAGCCGTACGGCGTCGCCGACGAACCGTTCGCAGGGGGCCCCGGACTCGGGCCCGCCGCTCTCGACGAGCAGATGGTCAGTCATGGTCGCCCACCTCCGCGGCCTTCTCCGACGCGTCGAACGCTTCGGCCAGGAAGCCGAGGACCCGCTTCTCGTACTCCGCCGCGTCGAACCGCACCCCCCTCATGTGCGGGGCGCCGGCCGCCGTCCAGTACTCGGCGCGGGGGTAGTGGCGGGCGGTCCGCTCGACGGCCTCGGGGCGGACGAAGGTGTCCTCCGCGCTGCCGATGAACATCAGCCGGGTGCCGTACGCCGACAGGTCCGGCGGCCAGTCGGCGAGGCCCAGCATGCGCATCGCGAAGAACTCGAAGGCGCGCCCCTGGACGGCGAGCGTGAGCGGTCCGCGCAGCCAGCGCCGCATGGTCCGCCCGCGCAGCGCCGCGAAGTGGCGCAGCCCGGCCGGGACGTCGTACGCCGGGCCGCTGTCCGCGATGACGGCGGCCACCGGCACCCGGGAGCGGGGCACCACCTGGAGGGCGGGCCAGGTCGAGAAGGAGAAGCCGTACAGCGCGATGGCGCCACCGCGCAGCCGGGGGTCGGCGGCGGTGGCGTAGAGCACGTCCCGCAGATCGCTGATGTAGCGCTCCGCCATGCGGCCGAGCGCCCGGTCGGCGCCGCTGTCCCCGTGGTTGCGCATGTCGTACGCGACGACGTGGTGGCCCGCCCGGTGGAGCAGTGCGATGTGGCCGAGCGTCATGGACTTGGTGCGGCCCATGCCGTGGCACACGACCACGGTGTGCGGCCCCGCGCCCGGCACCACCCACGCCCGCAGCGGGACGCCGTCGTAGGAGGCCACCACGGTCTTGTGGTGCGTGGGCAGCCCCTTGTCCGCCGGGGTGCGCGCGGGCCCGGCGGGGCGCGGGGGGTGGTAGAGCTGATACGCGTGCTTGGCCGCGGCGGCGAGGCCCAGCAGCGGCGCCACGGCGGCGCGCAGGGCGTCGCCCGGCCGCCGCGGCGGGGCGCCGCCGGTCTTCGCACTGGTCATCGTCGGTCCTCGGGCCACGGGATCACAGCAGGCCGGTCAGGTCAGGATCTCGCCGCCGTCGACTCCGATCACATTGCCGGTGATCCAGGAGGAGTCGGTGCGGGAGAGCAGGGAGATGGCTTCGGCGACGTCCTCGGGCCGGGTCAGCCTGCGGTGCGGATTGAGCCCGCGGGCGTACTCGGCGAGCCGGCCGCTGTTCGGGATGCGCTCCATGGACGGGGTCGGCGTCACCCCGGCGCGCAGCGCGTTGACGGCGATGCCGGAGGGGGCGAGCTCCAGGGCGAGCTGGCGTACGTGGGACTCCAGGGCCGACTTGGCCGCGGACACGGCGCCGTAGCTGGGCATCACGCGGGCGCCGCCCGCGCTGGTCATCGCGTACACCTTCGCGCCCTCGCGCAGCAGGCCCGCGGTGAACAGGTCCTGCGTCCAGTAGACGAGGGAGTGGGCCATGACGTCGAGCGTCATGTTCATCTGGCGGGAGGTCACACCGGGCTCGCCCTCGGGTGCGACGAAGGGCAGCAGGGTGCCGAAGGCGAGGGAGTGCACCAGGATCCTGATCCCGGATCCGCCGGTCAGCTCGGCGAATCTGGGCAGCAGCTCCTCCCGGGTTCTGGCGGAGGCGGCGTTGGCGTTGAAGAAGTGCGCCTGGACGCCGTGGGCGCGCAGCTCCTCCCCCGCGACGGCGGCCTTCTCCTGCCCGTCCGCGGTGTCGAAGTGCACGCCCAGGATGTTGACGCCCTCGCGCGCCAGCTCCTGGGCCGTGGCCAGGCCCATACCGCTGGAGGCGCCCAGGATCAGGCACCAGGAACCCTCGAGTGATGTGATCATCAGCCGCTCAGCCTCCGCCTTCTTCCGCTTGTGCTTCGGTACGCGTCGTTTCGGCTTGTGTCTCGGCTCGTGTTCGGGTTTCTGCTCCGGTCCTTGTTCCGGCCTGTGTTTTGGCCTGTGTTTTGGCCTGTGTTTTGGCCTGTGTTCCGGGGTCGCCCGGGGTGACCAGGCACACCGCGGCGTTCCCCTGCGCCGCCGCGGTGACGACCACCCGCGCCGGGCCCGCCCCGTCCGCCAGGGCGGCGGCGACCCGCGCCACCGGCTCCAGACAGCCGGCGCCCGCGGGCACGTACTCGGCCCGCTCCCCCAGCGCCGCCGCGACGGCCTCGCCGACCGGGGAGCCGTCGAGCACGGCCGTGACCGGAAGCGGGCCGTCCGGCCCCGAGCCCCGGTGGCCGAGGGCCTGGAGCGCGCCGTCGATCAGCGCCCGGGCGCGCTCGGCGCCGCTCCCGGCGGCGGCCAGGGCCGGCGGCAGGAAGAACGAGCGGACCGCCACCCGGCCGTACGCCCGCCCGCCGCGCGCCGCGACGGCGGCCGCCGGCTCCAGCACCAGGGCGACCGCCCCGGCCTCGGAGGTGTCCGCCCCCGGCTCGCCCTCGGCCAGCACCTGCTCGGTGGCCCCGGCCAGCAGCCACCGGGCCCGGCCGGCGGCCAGCGCGCGCCGGCCGCTCTCGATGGCTTCCAGACCGGCGACCCGGGGGCTGGCGAAGGTGAGGTTGAAGCCCTTCAGCTCGTGCTCGGTGGCCAGGCGGCTGCCGAAGAGGTTGATGGAGAAGTACGGGGCGGTGACCGGGCTCAGATCCTCGGCGCCGGTCTCCATGACCGTACGGTCCATCGCGTCGTGCAGCGCGGCGGCGGCGCTGTTGGTGCCGACCGCGGCGCCGCGGCGCTCGGCTTCCACACCGTCCAGGGCGTCCGGCCCGATCCCGGCGAGTGCGCGCTTGGCGGCGGCGAGGAAGTACTGGGAGGCGGTGGGCAGGTATTTGTAGCCGCGGGGGCCGAGCGCGGTCTTGAAGTCGAACCCCTCGGGGCGCACCGTGCCGACGCCCGACACCACCAGTTCGGTCATGAGCCCGCCTCCCGGAGCACGAGCGAGACGTTGTTGCCGCCGAAGGCATAGGCGTTGACCAGGCCGTAGGGCGCGGTCATGGGGGTCGGCTCGGTGGGCAGCGGCACCTCGCACTCGGGGTCCTGCCTGCCCACGGGCACGTTCGGCGGAAGCGTCCTGTGGTGCAGCACCAGGACGGCGGCCAGCGCCGCGAACGCGCCCGCCGCGCCGCCGGTGTGGCCGAGGAGCGCCTTGACGCTGTAGAGCGGGGTCCGCGGCGCGGCCTCGCCGAGCACACCGGCCAGCGCCCGGGCCTCCACGACGTCGTTGAGCTCGGTGCCGGTGCCGTGCGGGACGACGAAACCGAGCCCGCCCGCCCCGGGCGCCGCCTCCAGGGCCGGGTCCGTCTCCCGCAGGGCTTCGCGCATGGCGCGCTCGATCTGTTGGCCGCCGGGCTCGGGGGCGGTCGCGTGGTGGGCGTCGCAGCTCCAGCCGGCGCCCGCCAGGCGCGCGTAGACCGTCTTCGCGCCCCGCTCGCGCGCATGCGCCGCCGACTCCAGGACCAGCACGGCGGCGCCCTCGCCGAAGATCGTGCCGCGCCGGTCGGCGGCGAACGGGCGGCAGCGCTCGGGGTCGATCGCGCCCAGCCGGTTGAAGCAGGCCAGCGCGACCCGGGAGTACGCCTCGGTGCCGCCCGCGACGACCACGTCCGCCTCGCCGGCGCGGATCAGGTCGGCGGCGACGGACAGCGCGTAGCCGCTGGCCGCGCAGGCGTTGGTGAGGCTGGTGTTGGGGCCCTGGGCGCCGAGCCATCCGCCGACGGCCGAGGCCACCGGGAACGCGGGCGCCCAGCCGTCGTGGCTCGCGGGCTCGCCGGCCCGCCGCCGCTCGTGCAGATCGGAGTCGCCCATGCCGCTGCTGATCGAGACGGCCACCCGGCGCGGGTCCACCCCGGCCAGGCCGGTGAGCCCCGCGCTGTCGACGGCCTCGCGGGCCGCCGCGATGGCGAACTGGGATCCGCGCCCCAGCGGCAGCCCGTCCTGCTCCTCGGGCCCCGTCGGCAGATCGGCCTCGGGCACCAGATACATGTGCGGGTGGTCCATGTGCGCCAGCGGGTCGGGCACCTTCGTCGGCGCGCTGCGCGCGGCGTGCATGCCCCGCCACAGGGCATCGGTGCCCGAGCCCAGACAGCTCAGCGCGCCCAGCCCGGTGACCAGTACGTCGGTCGCGCCGCCGGACATCAGCTGCCGCTTCCGGGTTTGCCGGCGAGCGCGCCGAGCACCCGCTGGTCGAACGGGACCAGATGCCAGTCGCGGCGGTTCTCGATCACCGCGTAGCCGTGCACGATCCGGCCGGTCGCGGTGAGCGTGAGCCTGCCGTCGCGGACGACGTAACAGTCCATGCGGGAGGTGTAGGTGAAGTCCTTGAAGATCTCCTCCACGGTGTAGACCGTGTAGAGGTCCTCCTCCATCAGCGCCTCGTCGACGATCCGGATGGCGGAGCGCGGCACGACCGGGATCCATTTGCGGTCGTCCAGCAGGGTCTTGATGGAGATGCCGCGGTCCAGCACGAAGCGGTCCTTGGCCTCTTCCATGAGCCGCAGATAGCCGGACATCTGGAGCCGCTCGGTGAAGTGGCAGTAGGGGTAGGTGATGTTCCACTTCCAGGCGTAGGCGTTGCGGCCCTCGGTGAGGGCGCCCAGCACCGCCGCCTCGTCGCCGCCCGCCGCGAGCACCGCGTCCGCCGCCACGCAGGCCCCGGCCTCCTCCGCCGCCCCCTCGTGGGTGCCGAGGCGCGCGACGGTGAAGCGGGCCAGCTCGGCGGGGGCCTCGGTGGGCAGGTCCAGATAGCTGTCCGTGCGCAGCGAGACCCGCACCTTGGAGGTGACGGCCTTCAGGGCGGAGCCGTCGCGGTCGACGCGGACGGTCACCCGGAAGCCGAGGGTGCCGTCCTCGGCCGAGGTGTCCGGCACCACCTCGGCCTCGGCCTCGTCGTCCATGTGGAACGCGTGCAGGATGCGGGTGTCCAGGCCGACGACGTCCAGGCCGAGGCCGTACTCCTCGTACAGCTGCCGGGCCGGCACCCCGCTCTGCGCGAAGTGGATCAGCACGGCTTCTTCCACCAGGTAATTGACGTGCTTGAACCCGATCCAGGTGCAGATGTTGGAGCCCTCGTAGCGAGGTCGCAGCCGCACGGTGGTGGTGTCGGCGAGCAGGGCCTTGGTCAATGTCGGCTCTACCGCAGCTGTCATCAGGTGTACTCCATCGGGGGGACCATCAAGGGGGAAACCGTCAGCGAAACGGTCAACGGAACGGGGTCCGCCCGGCCGGGGGCGCCGGACGGTGATCGTGCGAAGGAAGCCGTTGACCGCTTCCGAGAACTCGGCCACGCGCTCGACCATCGGGAAGTGGCCGGCATCGGTGACGACGCGCACGTCGGCGTGGGGCAGCGACCGGCCGAGCGCCTCGGCCTCGGCGGCCGGGGCGGCCCCGTCCCGCTCCCCTCCGACGATCAGGAACGGGGTGCGCAGGCGCTCCACGGGCAGCCGCGGGGTCTCCAGATACATCCCGAAGAAGCGCATCCAGCCGTACGGGCCGACGTGTTCGCGGACCTTGAGCGCCATCTGGTGCCGTACGTCGGCGGCCAGCCGGTGCCCGGCGCTGACCGTCAGGCCCTCTTCGATGATCCGGTCGAAGCTGTTGACGTAGTGCGAGAGCGTGGCCCAGTCGAAGTCGTGCCGGCTCGGCCGGTAGAACGGGGAGACGAGGACAGCTCCGGCGGGGCGGGGCGCGCTGCGCGGTCCGGGCCCGGCGAGCCAGGCGAGCAGCGCGTTGGCCCCGAAGGAGTGGCCGGCGATCACATCGGGTCCGCCGGGCACCCCGGCCACGGCGCGGTCCACCCAGTCGGTGACGGGGCGGTCCGGCCACCCGGGGCGCGAGAAGCCGCTCCAGGGCAGATCGGCCGCCCACACCTCCCAGGCCGGGTCGGCCAGTTCGGCGAAGCCCTCCCATACGGAGGCGCCGCCGGCCAGGCCGTGCAACAACAGCAGCCGGGCCGGGGTGGGGTCTTCGGTGGCGGCCGGGCGGATCAGCCGCACCATGCGGCCCGGTTCGGCGCCGTGAACCGGCGCGGCTGCGGGGTTCACGCGGCGGCTCCGCCGGGCTGCCGGGGGTCGGCGGAGGGCCGCCCGGGAGGGCCGAGCAGCAGCGCGGCCATGGCGTCCGCGGCATCGTCGCCGCTGGTGACCAGCGCGTCGGCCCCAGCCCGGGTCCCGGTCCCGGCCCCGCCCAGCCAGCCGACCGCGGCGGCGCACTGGAGCACGCCGAGCGCGCCGGAAGCGCGGCCGAAGGCGGCGGTGAGGTCATGGCGGGGTACGGTTTCAGGGAGGGGGGTGGGGACGCCCCGGCGCCCGGCTTCCGCGTCGCGGGGCGTGCCGTAGCCCTCGGGGGTGAACCAGACGCCCGGGGTACGGTCCCCTGGCACCAACGCCTCGACGCACGCGGCGAGTTCGGCCCGGCGTTCGTAGCGGCCCAGGACGGCCGCGGGCGCGGCGCCGCGGGCGCGGGCCCAGGCGGCGCCCTCGACGACGAGCGCGGCCGCGCCGTCCAGCAGCGGCTCCCCGGCGGAGCTGTCCGCCAAGCCGTCCGCCAGGCCGTCTGCCGAGCCGTGCAGCAGCCCCTCCACCACGGGGTTGCGCGTCTCGACGCCGATCACCAGCGCGCGGCGCACCCGCCCGGCGGTCACCAGCGTCGCGGCCCAGTGGACGGCGTCCAGGCCGGAGGTGGCGCCGTTGCACAGCATCAGGTTGGGGCCGCGCAGCCCGAAGTGGATCGCCGCCCAGGAGGCGATCACATTGCTGGAGGCGTTCGGCAGGCCCATGGGGCTGAGGCCGGCCACCGACTCCTTGGCGATGGCGGCGGCGGTGAGGCACGCCGTGTCCAGGTTGCCCAGGTTGGAGCTGGCGACCACGCCCACCGTCACGCCCGGCACGGTCAGCTCCCTGCCGTCGCCGCCGTCGCCGTCGCCGCGGATCAGGTCGGCGTCGCGCAGCGCGCCGAGCGCGGCGCACAGCGCCAGTTGGGTCGCGCGGTCCTTGTAGCGGTGGCCGCGGCGGCCGATGCGGGCGCCCGTGTCGTACGGCGCGTGCGACGCGCGGGGCGTGTCGGCGGGGCGCAGCAGCTCCCGGGGCGTGTCGGCGCCGGGCAGGGCCAGCCCGACACCGGTGACGACGACCTCCTGGGAAGTCCGCTGCGTCCGGGGGGTCATCTGCCCGTCCTCCCGCCCGCGCCAGCCGGAGATCCGGGAGATGGTTCCGCCCGCTCCACGATCGCCACCGCGTTGACGCCCCCGAACCCGAAGGCGTCGATCTGTGCGACGTTCAGCTCGGCGCCCTCCACCCGCTCCCGTACGAAGCGGAAGCCCGCCGCCTCGGCCACGGGGTCGGTCAGCCCCAGGGTCGGCGGCACCTGGCCGGTGGACAGCGACTTGAGCGCGACGATCAGGCTCAGCAGCCCCGAACTCCCGGAGGTGTGGCCGGTCATGGACTTGATGGCGGTCATCAGGGGCGCCCCGACGTCATGGCCGAAGACCTCGGCGATGGCCGTCGCCTCGGCCTCGTCGTTGAGCAGGGTGCCGGTGCCGTGCAGCAGGACCAGATCGATCTCGCCGGGTTTGACGCCGGCCCGCCACTGCGCCTCGGTCACGGCCTCGGCGATCCCCTTGGGGTCGGGGGCGGTGACATGGCGCGCGTCGCAGTTCATGCTGACGGCCCGCAGCAGCCCCAACGGCGCGCCGGCGGCCCCTGCCCGAGCCGGCCCTCCCCGCGGCGCGTCCTCCCGCGGCGGCTCCTCCCGCTGCGGCTCCTCCCGCCGCAGCACCACCGCCGCCGCGCCGTCGCCCATCAGCACCCCGCGCCGCGCGCGGTCGAAGGGCTGGACGCGCTCGGGCGGTTCGGCGTGCACCCGGTCCAGGAGGCCGAACATGGACTCGGTGAGGGTGTCGACCCCGGCCACCACGACGGTGTCCTCCGCGCCGGTGGCCAGCAGGTCGGCGGCCAGGGCGAGCGCGTAGAGGGAGGCCGAGCAGGCGCCCGAGAAGGTGTAGCTGCGCTCCGCGCCGAAGCGCTCGCGCAGCGCGGGGCCGAAGTGCAGCCGGTCGGGGTCGAGGGGGGTGCCCTCGCACCACGCCAGCTCGGCCGAGCGCAGCTCCCGCAGTCCGGTGCCGACCAGGACCGGCACCCCGCTCAGGTCGTCGCCGAGGCCGGCCTGGGCGGCGGCCTCGGCGACGGCGCGCAGCAGCCACGCGGTGGCGCGGCCGGGGATGTCGCCGCCCTCGGCGGGGCGGTCGTCGATCTCGTACGCGTGGCGCGCCCGGTATCGGTCCCGGTCGAAGCCGCGCAGTTCGCCACGTCCGCTGGTGCCCGCGCACAGCGCCCGGAAGACCTCGTCGACGCCCTCGCCCACGCTCGCCACGGCGCCCGCGCCGGTCACCAGCTGACTCATGACCAGTCCGCGTCGCGCTTGCCGAAGATCACGACCGCGTTGTTGCCGCCGAAGGCCAGGCCGTTGTTCTGCACGATCTTCACGTCGGCGTCGATGGCCCGGTTCGGCACGACGTCGAGCCCGCACTCGGGGTCGGTCTCGGTGTGGTTGATGGTCGGCGGGATGAAGCCCTCGGTGAGCGCGAGGGAGCAGGCGATGGCGGCCAGCGCGCTGGCGGCCCCCATGGTGTGGCCGACCATCGACTTGACGGACACGGTGCGGGGCGGATCGTCCTCGCCGAAAACCTGGCGGATGGCGCGCGCCTCGGTCACGTCGTTGGCCTTGGTGCCGGTGCCGTGCGCGGAGATGAAGTCGACTTCCTCCGGCTTGACTTCGGCATTGTCCAGGGCGATCCGCATACAGCGGGCCACGCTGTCCTGGTGGGGCGCGACGGGGTGGTGCGCATCGCAGTTGAGGCCGTATCCGAGGACTTCCGCGTAGATACGGGCGCCGCGGGCGAGCGCCGATTCCAGGCTCTCCATCAGCAATATGCCCGCGCCCTCGCCGGTGAGGATTCCCTTGCGGTCCTTGTCGAAAGGCTGGCAGCGCTCGGGGGCGATGGTGCCCAGCCGGTAGAAACCGGTGAACGTCTTGCGGCACAGGGCGTCGGCGCCGCCGCACAGGGCGAAGTCCACATCTCCGCCGCGTATGGCGTCGAAGCCGTACCCGATCGCGTAGTTGCCCGCCGCGCAGGCGGTGGGCAGGGTGACGGCCTCCACCCGGGTGAGCCCCAGCTCCTGGGCGACCGCGGCGGACAGCCGGCCCGCCGGGACGCGCCGGGCGATGACGCCGTCCATCTGCTCGGGCCCCTGGTCGACCTCCACCTCCACCAGGTGGTCGAGGTCCCTGGACTCCCCGTCGGTGGTGCCGACCGAGATCAGCGTGGGGACATCCCGCAGGTCGTCCTCGGTCAGCCCGGCGTCGGCCACCGCCATCCGCGCCGCCGACACGGAGAACTGGCTGGCCCGGCCGAGGGTCCGGACGTCGAGGTGCCGGATCCACTCGCCGGGGTCGAAGTCGGTGATCTCGCACGCCGTGGCGTGGTCGAACCCCTCGGTGTCGAAAGCGGTGATCGGCTTCGCGGCGCTCTTCCCGGACCGCAGTCCGGCCAGGAACTCGGCGGTGCCGACGCCGATGCCGGACACCGTGCCGAGACCCGTAATCACGACCCTGCGGGCCGGCTCACCCTGCATATCGCCCTGCCTTCGCTTGAATCCGCCACGGGGTCCGTTACCAGCCGGCCGCTTCGGAGACGACCTCGTAGACGCCGTCGAGGTTCACCATGCGGCTGAGCTGCGCCTGCGGGATGACGACGTTGAACTCCTTTTCGAGGGCCGCCAGAATCTCGATGGCCCGCAGTGAATCCGCGTCGTGCTCTTCCTTGAAGAGGCTGGTCTCCGTGACCTCGTCCGGGTCTATCTCCAGGATATCCGTGACGATTTCCTTGATTGTTTCCTGGCGCTCTTCGACGATGGCGGCCATTACCGCGCACCTCCATTTTTGGGCATGGGCAAAGCAAGCGAGGAACGTGCCCATGACGCTAAGCGCCGGTTCAGACCGCGACAACCCCGGAGTCCACTAGCTGTCATGCGCCCGGTCTCAGGTGACCGATTGGTAACCCCGGCTGTCATATACCTGCCGCGCCCGGCTCGGTCACAGGTGTTGCGCCCGGTTAATCGGCAGCAAGCTGCCAGTCGCCGCCAGTTAAGGAGACGGTTCTAGGGACACCACTAGAGGCGGCCGCAAACCACCGGACGTCATGAAACCCGCGAAATCGAGCCAGCGGCCGAGTCGCGGGTCCCCATGGCGGCCGCCAGTCGGGCCGTCAGTCCGGGCGTCAATCGGGGTACGACTCCATGAGCCCCGCGCGCGCGGCCCACACACCGGCCTGGAATCGGGATTCGACCCTCAGGTCCCGCATGATGTCGGCCACATAGCGCCGGTAAGTACGCACCGAAAGCCCCAGTTTCCGGGCCGCCGCGTCGTCTTTGTACCCCTCGGCCATCAGGATCAGGACCTCGCGCAGCACCCGCCCGCGCGCCCCGCCCTCGAAGGACAGCGGCCGCGAGGGGCGCTGCGCCGCGTCCCACATGCCGCACAGCAGCCGGTACAGCATGTCGGCCACGGTCGAGTTCTGGATCATCGAGGCCCGGGACCCGCCCGGCTCCCCCGGTGCGGCGTCGGGGGCGATGACCGCCGCACCGTCCACCACCACCAGTTCCTGGCGCACCGCGCCGGACAGCCGCACGTCCACCCGGGGCCCCAGCTCCCCGATGGTCCGGTGCCAGCGGGCGCCCCTGATCACCGGCTGCGGGCAGAGCAGCCTGACCCTGACGCCCTTGTCCAGGAGCTGGGCGAGCGTCTGGGCGGTCAGCTTGGCGTGCTCGTCGGAGGCGATCTCGGGCAGCGCCCAGATCACGTCCTGTTCGGCCCGCAGCACCAGCCGGCCCACCCACCCGGCCACGGCCTCGCCGTCCACGGGCAGATCGGCCGTCACGGAGACGAGCGTTGCGCGCCGGTGGTGATGCACGGCGGACTCGAGCAGGCGCAATGCCTGCCCAAGAGTGTCTTCGAGGCTGTCGGCCCCCGTCTGCGGCTCCGCCCGAATCGCCCCCCTCACGCCCACTTCCCCCGCAATTCCTTCAATGGGCGTACCGTCGTCTGGTTGAATTCGAAATTGGCTCAAAGGACACCCCCCGGTTCCTTTTTCGGCACAGTAACGAGGGTCCGCACCCAACCGCAAGGCATACCCCTGAGGGTATATAGGGCCAATCTTCGGCAGGAAAATGCCAGCGGTCAGGGTTCACTCAGGCCGAGATATGCCTTCCCGTGTGCTCAAGAGGCTGCGGCCCCGGCCCCCCATTGATAACTTCGCTTGAAGCCAGCACGAGTCCCTTGCCGTACGACGGCGGACCCATCTACCCCCGGGTCCCGAAAGGCGCCGCACACATGGCTGCACAGAACACCGCGACGACCGCCGCCGCGCCGGCCGACCCTTCCCGGTCGCCGACCGGCCGCCAATGGCTCGCTCTGTCGGTGCTCGTCCTGTCCCAACTGGCGGTGTGGCTGGACAACACCGTGCTCAACGTCGCGCTCACGACGTTGGCCGACCCGGACGACGGACTCGGCGCCAGCCCCAAACAGCTTCAGTGGAGCATCAGTTCCTACACGCTGATCTTCGCGGTGCTGCTGTTCACCGGCGGGGTACTCGCCGACCGGTACGGCCACCGCAGACTGCTGCTGACCGGCATGCTGGTCTTCGGCGCCGCCTCCGTGTGGGCCGCCTACGCCCGCTCGGCCGAGGAACTCATCGTCGCCCGCGGCGTGATGGGCCTGGGCAGCGCGCTGATCATGCCCGCGACCCTGGCGCTCATCGCCCAGGTCTTCGACGAGCGGCACCGCGCCATGGCCATCGCCATCTGGTCCGGCTCCAGCGGCATCGCCATCGCCACCGGCCCGATGATCAGCGGCGCGATCCTGGACCACTTCTGGTGGGGCGCGATCTTCCTGGTGAACGTGCCGATCGTGGTGCTGTGCGCGGTGGGCTCGTTCGTCTACCTCCCCGGTGCGCTCGCCAAGGTCCGCAAGAAGTTCGACCCGCTCGGCGTGCTGTTCTCCACCGCCGGCCTGTTCGCCGTCGTCTGGGGCGTGATCGAGGGCGGCCACCGCAACGACTGGACCGGCCCGGCCGTCCTCGGCTCGCTGGCCGGCGGGGCGCTCCTGGTCGCCGTCTTCGTCCTGGTCGAACTCCGGGTGTCGAGCCCCGGATTCGACGTCCGGCTGTTCCGCAACGTCCGGTTCACCGGCGCGAGCGTCGCGGTCATGCTCACCTTCTTCGGGGTGAACGGCTCGATGTACTACACGAGCTTCTATCTCCAGGGC
This sequence comes from Streptomyces sp. NPDC097640, assembly GCF_040302705.1. Taxonomy (NCBI): domain Bacteria; kingdom Bacillati; phylum Actinomycetota; class Actinomycetes; order Kitasatosporales; family Streptomycetaceae; genus Streptomyces; species Streptomyces sp. NPDC097640. The sequence goes on along the minus strand of NZ_JBEOSB010000035.1, from coordinate 94,918 downwards.
GTCCACGGCCAGACCCCCCTGGAGTGCGGCCTCTCCATCGCCCCGGTGGCCCTCGGCGTGCTGTTCGGCGCCCCGCTGTCGGCCCGGCTGGTCCGCCTCCACGGCGCGCGGGCCGTGGTGACCTGCGCCATGCTGATCGCCACGGTGGGCTTCTTCGGCTATGTCTTCCTCGACGAGCACAGCGGCCTCGGGCTGTTCTGGGTCTTCCTCGTCCTCCAGGGCCTGGGCATGGGCGCCGCCGTCGCCCCCACCACCGAGGCCATCATGGCCGTCCTCCCCGCCGACCGGACCGGCGCGGGCTCCGCCGTCAACAACTCGATGCGGCAGATCGGCGGGGTGCTCGGGGTCGCGGTCCTCGGCTCCGTCCTGGCCGGGGTGTACCGGAACGAGATCACCCCGAAGCTGGACGGCCTGTCCCCGGCCGCGGCCGACGCCGCCGCGGAGTCGCCGGAGGCCACCCGGGTGCTCGCCGACCGGCTGTCCATGCCCCGGCTGTCCGACTTCGCGGACGAGGGCTTCGTCCATGCCATGCATGTCGCGGCCGTCGTCGGCGCGGCGGCGGCCGTGGTGGGCGCCGCGATCATCTGGTGGACCTTCCGCCGGCCGGTCTACTCCGAGCGCGGCGCCGAGCGCGGCTGACGGGACGCGCCCGGCGCGACGGGCCCGTGCGACGGGCCGGCCCGGTACGCCCGCGCGCCCGTCGCCACCGAAACGCGTCCGTTCTCTTGACGCCCGTCCGGCGCCGCCTCTACCTTCTGGCCGAAGTTACGTACAGCGTTCGTGATCTCGAACAGGCCGCCGCTGGAAGGGACTTGCCGTGCACCGCACCCGCACCCACCGCTGGTTGATCCTCGGGGCCGCGCTCCTGGCCCTGCTCGCGCCCCTGGTCACCGTCCAGTCCGCCCAGGCCGCCGCCGCGGCCGACGGCAGGCCGTACACCAACCCGGTCAAGGCGCAGAAGGGCGCCGACCCCTGGCTGGAGTACTACAACGGCAGCTACTACCTGGTGACGACCTCGTTCACCGGCGAGCTCACCATGCGCAAGTCGCCCACGCTGGCCGGTCTTTCCACCGCGCCGAGCGTCCAGGTGTGGTCCGACGCCGCCTCGGGCCGCAACTCCAACTTCTGGGCGCCCGAGATCCACTTCCTCGACGGCAAGTGGTACCTGTACTACTCCGCGGGCAACCGCGGCTCCGCCTGCTGCGACACCCAGCGCACCCATGTGCTGGAGAGCGCGGGCTCCGACCCCATGGGCCCGTACACCTACAAGAACAGCCTCACCGGATCCAACCTCACCCCCGGCGGCTGGCTCATCGACGCCAGCGTGCTGCGGCACGGCGGCAAGCTGTACCTGGTGGGCAGCGGCTTCATCAACGGCAGCGCGCAGAGCCTGGTCATCGCGCCGATGAGCAACCCGTACACGCTCGCCGACTCCACCTTCACCATTATCTCCAGCCCCACCCTGAGCTGGGAGACCTCCGGCAGCCCGGTCAACGAGGGCCCCGAGCCGCTCTACCGCGGCGGCCGCACCTTCCTGACCTTCTCCGCCAGCTCCTGCCAGACCCCCGACTACAAGCTGGGCCAGCTGGAGCTCACCGGCGCCGACCCGCTGAACCCCGCCGCCTGGACCAAGAAGCAGACGCCGGTCTTCCAGCGCAATGACGCCGCCGGCGTCTACGGCCCCGGCCACAACGGGTTCTTCACCTCCCCCGACGGCACCGAGAACTGGATCGTCTACCACGGCAACAACGCGGCCAACGGCGGCTGCGGCAACGGCCGTACGACCCGGGCGCAGAAGTTCACCTGGAACGCGGACGGCACCCCGAACTTCGGCACCCCCGTCGCCCTGGGCACCACCCTGCCCGGCCCGTCCGGCGAGACGGCGACCACCCCCGCCGCGTACACCCTGGTCAACCGCAACAGCGGCAAGTGCCTCGACGTATCGGGCGGCAACACCGCCGACGGCACCAACATCTTCCAGTGGACCTGCACCGGCGGCGCCAACCAGAAGTGGCGCGTCGAGGACATGGGCGACGACACCAGCCGCCTGGTGAACGTGGCCACCGGCAAAGTCATGGACACCGCCGACTGCTCCACCGCCGACGGCGCCGACATCCGCCAGTGGTCGTGGCTGAACAACAACTGCCAGAAGTCCCGGCTCGTCTACACCGGCGGCGACTACGTCCGGATCACCAACGCCAACAGCGGCAAGGTCGCCGACGTCGCCGACTGCTCCACGGCGGACGGCGCCGACGTACGCCAGTGGACCTGGCTGAACAACAACTGCCAGCAGTGGCGGCTCGCCCCCACGACCACCTGAGGACCCTCAGCGGGAGGCCGCGACCCCTTCGAGGAACGTGGGGAGCGAGGTGGCGGCGCGCCCCAGCAGGTCCTCGAGCGCGGTTCCGGCGGTGGCGAACTCGCCGCGCCGGGAGGCGTGGAACATGCCGAGCAGCATGGTCGCCCGTTCGGCGGGGACGCCGTGCCCGACCAGCCCCGCCGTCCACTCGTCGTCATCGGCGACGACGCGGCGGATGGTGCGTCCGGTGAGTTCGGTGAGGATGCCGGCGACGTCCTCGAGGTCGAGCGCCCGCGGTGCGGTCAGCGGCGGGGTCGCGCCCTCGAAGCGGGCGTCGCCGGTGAGGATGACCGCCGTCGCCTCGGCGAGGTCGTCATGGGCGGTCCATGACACGGGCCCGTCGGCCGGTGCGACGAGCTGCCCGGTCTCCAGCGCCCGGCCCAGGAGGTGCGGGATGGTGCCGACGTAGAAGCCGTTGCGCAGCGACGTGAACGGTGTGCCCGTTGCGGCCAGGTACCGCTCGGTGGCCGCGTGGTCGGGCATGGGCGCGAAGACCGAGTCGGCGTCGGCAGCCTGGTGGCTGGTGTACAGGACGCGCTGCGCGCCGGCGGCGCGGGCGGCGTCGATCGCGGCGGTGTGCTGAGCGACCGCGCCCCCGCCGGTCTCGTTCGCGGAGACGATGAGCACCTGCGTGGCGCCCTCGAACGCGTCGGCGAGGGAGGCCGGGTCGGTGTAGTCGCCGCGCCGCACGCGTACACCGTCGGCGAGGAGGCCGGCGGCGCGCCCGGGGTCGCGCACGCTGGCGCCGACCCGGTCCGCCGGGACCCGCTCGAGCAGCTGACGAACGATCCGGGAGCCGAGTTGGCCGGTGGCGCCGGTGATGACGATCATGTTTCGCTCCATCCGTGTTATCACTGGAACGCACATGACGCTATCACCGATAGTATCGGCGATAGCAAGGGTGCGTTATCGTCGGACCATGGACATCAAGCCGGGCGTCGACAGCAGATCCGGGACGCGGGCGAACCTCGTGGAGGTCGCGGCACAGCTCCTGCGCGAGCACGGCCCGAGCGGCGTCACCACCCGCGCGGTCGCCCAGGCCGCCGGCGTGCAGGCGCCGGCCATCTACCGGCTGTTCGGGGACAAGGACGGGCTCCTCGACGCCGTCGCCGAGCACGTACTCGCCACCTACGTCGCGGGGAAGAGACCCGAGCACCCCGGCGACCCGGTGGCGGATCTGCGGGCGGGGTGGGACACGCACATCGGCTTCGGCCTGGCCAACCCGGCGGTGTTCGGCCTCCTCGCGGACCCCGGCCGCGACACGCGCTCCCCGGCCGCGGCCGTCGGCCTGGACGTCCTGCGCGCCCGCGTGCATCGCGTCGCGGCGATCGGCCGGCTACGGGTCCCGGAACGCCGCGCCGTCGAGCTGATCCACGCCGCCGGCACCGGCGCCGTGCTCACGCTGCTCGCGATGGATCCGCAGGACCGGGACCCCGGCCTCGCGGACGCGATGTACGACGCGGTCGCCCGGTCGATCCTCACCGAGCTGCCCGCTGTCGCCGAGGACAGCGCGGCCGCGGCCACCATCGCCTTCCGGGCCGTCGTACCGGACCTTCCGATGCTCACCGCCACCGAGCGCTCCCTGCTGTCCGAGTGGCTGGACCGCCCCACCGGCATCCCGGCCTGAACCGGCCCTGTCCGGTGGGTCAGCCGCCGGACCCGCCGGACGGCACCCGGGACACGGCCGTCGTTACCGACCGGCTCGGAAGAGGGCTGGAGTAGACGACGCTCGTGGTGACGGAGCCCAGGGCGGCGATGCGGCCCGTGGTGCGTTCCAGGTCGCGCATCGAGCGGGCGACGACCTTGAGGACGAAGCAGTCCTCGCCCGTCACATGGTGGGCCTCCACGATCTCGGGAGTGGTGTCGAGCAGGTCGTGGAACGGCTTGTAGTTGCCCGTGGGGTAGCGAAGACGGACGAAAGCCAGGATGTCGAGCCCCAGGGCCTCGGGGCTCACGATGGCGGAGTAGCCGGAGATGGCGCCGCTCTCCTCCAGCCGCCGGACGCGTTCCGTGACGGCGCTCGGCGACATGGAGACGCTACGGGCCAGCTCGGCGTAGCTGGCGCGGCCGTTGCGTTGCAGGGCTTCCAGGATGCGTATATCGGTTGTGTCAAGGGAATCAGCGGCCATGGCCGATGGATACCACGAATTGCACGGCGCGGTGCGGGCCGGACCGTTGATCTTGAGTTCTGGGGAATGGGCGGGGAGCCTAGCGTTGAGGACATGTCCAAGACCCTGATCAGCGCCGCTCTGCGGGTGCCGCCGGCGGCACCCGCAGAGGCAGCCGCCTTTTTCGCCGCACGCCTTGCCTTCCAGGCCGATGTGTCCGATGTCCGCGCCTCGCTGGAGTCCGGCGACCCGGGCTTCGTACTCATCGACTCACGCGGGGACGAGGCATGGGAGCAGGGGCATGTCCCCGGTGCGGTGCACCTGCCGACCGCCGAGATACCGGCGCGCGCCGCGAACCTGCTGAACCCTGCCGTTCCGGTCATCACCTACTGCTGGGGGCCCGGCTGCGACGGCGCGACCCGTGCCGCGCTCGCCCTCGCCCGCCTCGGCTACCAGGTCAAGGAAATGATCGGCGGCATCGAGTACTGGATCCGTGAGGGATTCCCGGTCGAGGGTCCAAGCGGTGTGGTGCGGCGCGCGGCCGACCCGTTGACGGCGCCGGTCGGGTCCGCTCACTGCGCCTGCTAGTGCCGCTCCGCAGAAGTCCGTGGAGCCTGCGCATGCGCCCTGCGCATGCGCCCTGCGCCGTCGAGGGCGGTCGACCAGAGAGGCAGCGATACCCGCCGGATATCGCCGCTGGTCTTCCCCGGCATAACGGTGGCCGGCCCCCGACCCGCCGTGTGTACTCGGAGAGACATAGCGACACAAAAGCGCGGGAGGTCACGGTGGGTAAGTGGACGCGGGTATCGACGGCCGCCGAGCTGGTGGAGGCGGTCCAACGGCAGGTACCGACCATCGAGGTCGAGGGCGTGCTGCGGGGAATGCCGATGATCACTCTGCCGCCCGGAACGCGGCTGCGGGGCGGCACGCTGGAGTTCGGCGCCAAGGGCGTGCGCCTGACGCGGGACAACGCCCTGGAAGACATCGTGATCCACTCCCCTGAGCACGAGGTCGCCGTGCTCAACGACACCTCCGTCGACGCCCTGGGCACGCTGGAGCTGCGCAGAGTGCGTACGCGCGGTCAGGTACTGCTGCTGGGGCGGGAGTCGGTGCGCTCCGGTCACGTGCGGGTAGCGGGGCTGACAGTGGAGGCCGCCGACCTGCGCGGGCGGGTCGAACGGCCGCACGGCTTCGGCGTGGACGCCCTGCAAGGCGGCTTCACCCTGTGGAACCTGCAACCGGACCCCGCCATCGAGATCACCGCCGAGCTCCTCGACGTGGCCGCCGGCAGCGCCGACCACCCGGTTCGCGGCAGCGGGGTGTTCGTCGGCGGTTACGGCGACTGGAACGGCGTCAGCTCGGGCGGCACCGTGCGGGTGAGCCTGCTGCGCACCGGCGAGATCCACACCGATGGCGGCATCCTGGCCGGCACACCTGATCTGATCAGCGGCGGGGTCTTCGTCATCTCCGGCGCGGTGGTCGAGGAGGTCCACACCGCCGGTCCGGTCACCACGCACGGCCAGAACGACATGGTGCTGGACAACTGGGGCCAGGTGCGGAACTGGACCGCCACCGCGCCGGTGGTCTCCCACGGGCCGAGCGGCATCGGCTTCGTCAACTTCGGCGAACTCGACCGCCTGGACGTGCGAGCCCCGATCATCACGCACGGCACGGGCGCACGCGGCTTCAACCTGTACGACGGCTCGCTGCGGCACGCCTCGTTCGACTCCATCGCCACCACGGGCGACGGCGCGGTGGGCATCCAGGTCAGCAAGCACCTGCCGCGGCTGGAGGTGCGCGGCGATCTGACCACCTCCGGCGGCACCGGGACCAGCCTGGTCCGCGGCGTCCAGGTGCAGCTGAAGGCGATCGCCTTCAGCGTCAAGCCAGGCGGCAAGATCGACCAGGCGACCGTGGGCGGCCGGATCACCGCCCACGGCGATGGCCTGGTCAGCGTCGAGATCGACGGCGAACTCGGTAGCTTCGACGTCTCCGGCGGCATCGCAGCCGAAGGACGCGGCTCGGACGCGGTCCACGTCACCGGCGACGGCCCCGACCTCACCGGCGTCGAGGTCACCGCGGCCGACGGGCGGGAGACCGTCCACCGCCCCCGGTCGTAGAACTCCGCTCCCGCAGCGCCAGGCACCGGTCGAGGCGGGCTCGCGCCACGGCGCGGCCGTCGCGGACCACCGTCCGGACCGATCACACCCGTTGCGCGGTCACCCGAAACTTTCCCTCCGTGCCGGAATGTCGGCACACCTCACGAAGTGAATCCCCTGTCAACAGGAGTAAGCAATGAAGGCTTTTATCCTCGCCCGGCGGAACCTGGCCGCCCTCGCCGTGTCCGGTGCCCTGGTTGCGGGCCTCACCGGCACCCTGGTTTCGACGACGGCATCCGCCTCCAGCGCGGCGACCGCGAGTCCGGCGAACACCAGCGGTTATCCCAGCGTTGCGATCACACCGGTGCAGCGCACGGTGTACCAGGTGATCCACCAGTATCAGACCGGTCTGAATACCGGGAACACCAAGGCGATCGTCGATCTCTTCGCCCCCGGCGGCGTGGCGGAGTGGAACGACAAGGTCACCTACGCCACCCGTCAGCAGAAGATCGACGGATACGACGCGCTGTTCAGGACGGCCAAGTTCTCGACCGCCTTCGCCTACGACGCGATCAACGTCTACGGCACGACCGCCGTGGTCCGCACCCACCACCATGTCGGGCAGACAGTCATCGAGAACGGCAAGGAGGTCCAGGACTACAACCGCGAGGTTTTCGTGCTGCGCAAGACAGGCGACGCCTGGAAGATCGTGTTGTACACGTTCAACACCGACCCGGTGCAGGGCCAGGGCTGACAGCTTCCCGAGCACCACACGGGCGGAGGCGGACTGTAGTCACCGCGGCCGGCGGGCAGCAGGTCCTTCGCCGCTGCCGGTCGCAGGACTCCAGTCCGCCAGGAACCGGTCCAGGCGGGCTCGCGCCACGGCGTGGCCGTCGCGGACCACCGTGAGAAAGGCCCGCAGGACCGGAGAGCGGTCCCCGTCACGGAAGGACACCACCAGCGCGGGCAGTTCGACCACCGGCTCCACCTCGCAGGTCCACACATCGGGCCGGATTGCCGCCTTCAGGCAAGCGGGCCCGATACCCACCCCGATGCCGCACGCCGCCAAGCTGAGCACGGTGTGCACATCCCGCGTGTGGACCGTGCGCACGGACCAGCGGCGTGGGCTGTTCAGCAGCACAGCCATCCGGGCCGTCGCGGCCGGCTCCTCCTGCGGCGCCGTCACGATCAGCACCTCCGGCTCCAGCTGCTCCAAGCTCACCGTCGCCAACCCGGCAAAGCGGTGCGCCCGGCTGACCGCCGCGACCATCCGCTCGACGTCCAATGCCACCGAAACGAGCGACTGCGCCCCCGGCCCGCGGGGAGCACCGCGGGTGACGATCACATCGACCTCCCCGTCGACCAGCGCACGCGCCGCTGCCGAGGAGGACATCTCATACAGTTCCAACACCACCTCGGGGTGCGCCGCGCCGAACCGCGACACCACCGTGGGCAACAGCTGCAACAGCGCCGACCCGATGAACCCCACCCGCAAGCGCCCCGTCTCACCCCGCGCGGCGCGCCGCGCATCGACCGTGGCACCCGCCGCCTCGTCCAGCGCCCGCCGCGCACGCGCCAGGAACGCCTCCCCCGCAGCGGTGGGAAACACCCCGCGCGCCGTGCGCTCGAACAGCGGCGTATCCACCTCCCGCTCCAACGCCGCAATCTGCTTGGACAGCGGCGGCTGCGCAATGCCCAATGCCTCCGCGGCCCGCCCGAAGTGCTGGTGTTCCGCCAACGCGAGCGCATAGCGAAAATGTCGAAGATCCACCCCCGGCAGCATACGCACTGACCGTGAACGACCGGTTTGGCCGGAGAAGCCCGCTTCTCCATAGGAGACCAGCACCATCGGGAGGGATCCGCGGACGTGATCAACAGCCGCGCGACCCCTGAGTGACGGGAAAGTCACGACAGCGGAGCAGCGCCAGCCAGTGCTGTGACCGCATAGGGTCGCCGGGTTCAGAAGCCGGAACCGCATCCTCGCTCGGGAGACACCCACGCATGAATACGCCACCATCGCCACCTGGCTCGGAGCGGACCGACGAGTCAGCCGTCCGGATCGGCGTCCTCGTTCCGCTGACCCGGCCCGGCTGGGTCGAGGCGGGCCGACACCTGCTCGCCGGCCTCGAGCTGGCCGTTCGCGAAGTCAATGACGCCGGCGGTATCGCCGGAAGACCACTGGAGCTGCTGGTCCGGGACACCGCGGCCGATCCGCAGAGGGCCGCGGCGGCCGTGGACGAACTGGCTCGGCTGGGCGTGGCCGCCTTGGCGGGCGAGTACCACAGCGTCGTCGCTCGTGCCGCCGCCGCCCGGGCCGACGCCCTCGGCCTGCCGTTCCTCTGCTCGTCGGCGGTTCTCGACGCGCTCACCGACCAGCCGACGGAATGGGTCGCGCGCCTCGCCCCGGCGCAGTCCCACGGCTGGCAGATCTACGCGGACCACCTCCTCGGCGCGGGCCACAGCCGCATCGCCGTAGCGGCCGACCCGAGTGTCTACTGGGCATCCGGGGCCCGCGTTCTGCGGGACTATCTCGCTCCACGCGGCGGCACCCTCGTCGAACTCGACATGCGCGCGCTCACCCCCGAGGCGGTGTGCGACGAACTCGCCGGCAATCGCGCGACAGCCCTCCTTCTCCTGGTCGGCCATCCGGAACCGGCCGTGCCGATCGTCAAGTCCGTCCGCCGCGACCAGCGCCTCGCCGAGATCCTGATCGGTGCTCCGGCCGGACAACCGGAGTTCTCCGAATTCGCGACGCTGCTGGGCGACGACAGCGCCGCGATCCCGTTCCTGCGCTACCTGCCCGAGCGCCTCAGCCCACTCGGTGCACGAGTCGAGACGGCCCTCCGTGAGCGGCTGGGCGAAGCGCCCTCCTTCGTCGCCTTCGAGGGCTACGACACGGTCACCGTCCTCGCCGATGTGCTGCGCTCTCACGGCGCGGACCGGGCGCGCATTGCCGAATCCTGGCCGCGCGTCGCCGTCGAAGGCACCCGCGGGCAGATCCGGTTCTCCCGCACACCGGGCATCGGCGTTTGGCAATGGGCTTGGCCGCCGGTCCAGGTCGTTGACCGAGACCCGGCGGAACCCAATCGCTTTCGGATCCTCCACGCCGGCTGAGCGACCACGGCGGCGGCCCGGCGCCCCAAGGGCCGCTCGGAACAGGCCCCGCAGGCGTGGGAGGCCTCCGCGGATGGCTTGAAGGTGCCGGCCAAGACCAAAGGCCACAAGCAGTACCGGCAGGGGTTGTCAGGGACATTCGAGGGGCTCCGCAAGGGCTGTTGAGGCGGGTAGGCCGTGACGGTTGGTGGGGGAATCCCACCCGGCTGCCTTGACCTGATCCAGCCACTCAGCCGCCCGGCCATAGCCCCACAATGGGCGAAACACCACGCCATGCTTCCGACCCCGCATCTTTTGAGCTTGTTCAGGGCGGGGGTTTCTACTGGTGGGCAAATGTGACCGCTACGGTGTGAATCGGATGGTTACGTTGGCCCACCCATCCAGGCTTACGTACCGCCAGGTGCCGAGTTCGTCTGCCGTGAGCATCGCTTCGGAATACAGGGCTCCGACAAGGAGTTTCCAGGGCTCGGCTCTCTCGGCGGTTTCGTCGTGGGCCAGATCCCGTTGCGACTTGTCGGCGGCCTTGAATACGGCCGTGCGAATGTCCACGTACCGTGGCGTGTGCGCGGTCCCGGTGGTGACCCCGGCTTCGCTGATGAACGTCCATTCGGCCTGCCAAGGTCCATGCGGCATGGGTTGATCGTCCGCTCCGGCGAAGTGTTCGGTGAGTTCTGTGGGCGCGGTGCCCCTGCCGGGGTGTCACCCGGCAGGGACAGGTTCTACGCGGGCGCGATGCCTCGCTGGCGCAGGGCGTGCAGCCGGGCGATGGCCCGTAGTTGCCGCCGCTCGTACGTGGTGGCGGGGCGTACGGATGCCTGGGGCGCGCGCCAGGTGAGGCCGGTGGGACGGGTGAGGCAGACGAACGGTCCTACGAAGTCGGTGATGGTCGCGGGCATGTCGTAATGCCGGTCGTAGACCACCATGCCGACTGCGAGGTTGGGTGCGGTGCCGGTCCTCTTCGTCACTTCGACACCCGCCCCAGGTGTTGGGCAATCCGCTCGCTCAGGACGGTGGACTGTTCCCACAGTTCTTCAAGGGTCGGGCGATCGTCACCGCCCTGCGGTCCGTCGTCCTGCCCCTGCTGTGGTGGGGGCGTTGGCGGAGTGGTCATCTACGCCACCACCCTGACGCCATGGATGACGCGCGGGCCGATGTCGATTCCGTGCACGGCCAGCCACAGCGCCCGCCGACGCTGCCGCCGCGCAGCGCGCTTCGCGCGTTGCGCGTGCGTGAGGACGCACGGCCGGACCGTGGCGGGACCGGCGTCGTCCGACAGCCCGGAGAGGATGGGCGCGCCGGGCGGGGCAGGCACGCGTGCCGGACGCGGCGTCGTCGACGTGTGCTGGTGCGGCGCCGCGCGGTGACGGCCCGACGGGGGCAACAGCAGTCGTAGCAGCGTCTTCAAAATCCACGCGATAGCGTTTTCCATGCTCGCAATCTCCATGCGGTTGTGGGCCACGCCCCCGGACCGCGGTGCATGCGGTTGCGGGGGTCTTGCGTGTGGCCGCTGGTGCGGCGACTGACTGCCCCGGATATGTACCGGGTGTAGTCAACTGGTCACCAGGAGAACGCAGTTCCCCGTAGAATGGGGAGGGTTCAGCAGCATTTGCTGTAATCCGCTGCCCTGCCATGCCGCTGGCAGCGGGCGCAAGTCGGGAGGTCACAGTGTTGGACGAGTCGATCCCATCCGAGGACTTCAGCAATCCCTCTCTGAACCCGCTCCAGCGCTACGGTGCGGATGTGAGGCGCGTACGCCTGGGACGTAACCTCACGCAGAAGCACCTGGCCACGAGCACGGGCTACTCCGTGTCGTACGTCAGTGGGGTGGAGTCCGGGAAGCTGCTCCCGAGCGAGAAGTTCGCCAGCGGCTGTGACCGGGTGTTCGGGACGAACGGACTGTTCACGGGCATGCTCCACCGGCTCGAGGAGGGGGACCACCCCACGCATTTCGTGCCCTACGTCCAGTTGGAGCAGAAGGCGTCCCACATCCTCAACTTCTCCGCGACCATCATCGTGGGCATGCTCCAGACCGAGAAGTACGCTCGCGCCATCTTCCGCGCGGGCCACCCGTTCTCATCGGACGAGGTGATCCAGGGCCGGGTGGCGGCACGTATAAGGCGACGCGAGGTCTTCAGCCAGGACAGGCCGCCGAAGCTGTGGGCCGTTCTCCACGAAGCATGCCTGCGGACGCATGTGGGCGGCCCGGCCGCCATGGCCGGTCAGCTCGATTTCTTGGTGAAATCGGCTACTCGCCCCGGCATCGACCTTCAGGTGATCCCCTTCACGGCCGGAGCCGCAGCCGCGCACTCGGTGCCGTTTACGCTGCTCACCTTCAAGGACTCGCCCACGGTGCTGTACTCGGATGATCCGCAAGGAGGCAGGCTCTGCCGCACTGCGACGACGACGGCCGCTGTCGTGCAAAACTACGATCGGCTACGGGCGCACGCACTACCCCCTGACGAATCGCTGGCCTTCATCGAGACTGTGCGCGAGGAGTACACGTCATGAGCCATCACCAGAACCTGACGCCTGCCGTCTGGATCAAGTCGTCCTACAGCTCATCGTCCGGCGGTGAGTGCGTCGAATTCTCCAGGAGCTTCGCCGCGTCCGGTGTGATCCCCGTTCGGGACTCCAAGGCCCCGAACCGTCCGGCACTCGTCTTCTCCCCTGACGGCTGGTCCTCGTTCGTCTCCGCCGTCATACGCGGGGAGTTCCCCGTCTGAGTCGTCCAGCGCGCCCGGCGTATCACTGGGGGGTCACCGGGCAGGGGATCGTCGGGCGGGTCCGATTCGCGCTGCACGCCACAAGCTGCACCGAGGCGAACCCGGTACCCCGCAGATACCACCCGCCGACGACATCTCCGCCCCAGCCGAGCCGGTCTTCTGCGACCGCGAACCGCTGGGCCCGCCGCGTGGGGTCCTTGTCGTGGTCGGTCATGAAGGAGGGGGCCAACTCGGTGACCTGGTCTCTGTACCAGGCAGCGGCTTTCTCCGGGTCCTGGAAGGTGGCTTTGACCATCCTGGCCGGGCGCAGCAGCCAGTGAGGTACCTCCAGCGGCGGTACCTCGCTCGCCATGAAGGCCGGCGAGGCAGCCGCGATCTGCCTCCATTCCCGGGGCGAGATGTCCTGGACGACGAGATGCGGCGGGCGGCGCGCGGACTCGTCGTCGTACGTACGTCGCTCCCCGGACCAGCGGTAGCAGTGCCAGTGATCCGGCGTGAGTGGGAGCGGTGCTGTCATGCGGGGTACCTCCTGCGAGGGCGGGAGCGGCCACGCCCTGCGGCGGGGCTGTCCGAGGACGGGCCGCCGTCTACCTACGGCGCTTGGCGCCGCCTAGCGCGCGTACTGGCGTCCGTCATCTGCGTCGCCGGGCGTCTGCCCGCTCGGTGTCGGGGCGTCCGTGTCCGGCATGGTGTCGCCGTCGTCCGGGTCCTGGCGGACGACATGCTGTAAGCGCATCGGGCCTCCTGTGAGTTCACCCGCGCAGGGGATGTCCCCGCGCGGTTGCGCGGTGCTCGTCCCGGCTACTGGCCTGCAAGCGGGAGGCCGGGGCGAGCCTTGCTGGACGGGACCTCGGCACGGGGCCCCGGCCGCGCCGAAGTCCCTTCGCCCCTCCCTTGTCGGCGGCCGCGCCGCGGCTATGCCGACCGGCAGGGGGTTCTTGGGGGGCGGGAGGTTCCACGGCCTCGCCGGGGTCGTCGTACCTGCCGACGCTAGAAACCCGGGCCTCGCAATCGCTACAACCTTGCAGCAGCTTGCACCTGAGTTTTCTCATGAGCTCTGTGCCCCTTCGCGCCCTTGACGGTCCCGCTCGAAGAGCCCACGGTGGTGCAAGTCCGCGTAAACAACGAAGCGTTGGAGGGCATCGTGGCGCTACGGTTCATTGGCGTTGACCCGAACACCGACGAGAAGAACTGTCCCCGCGTGTGGGTGGACGATGAGAAGAAGGAACTCGTCTTCCAGGGCTGGAAGGCAGGCGAGGCCGTGGAGAACGAGGTACGGTCCACCGGGCCGCTGCCCGACTACGAGGCAGTGGTGCGGATTCCCGCGCGCATGGTGCACATTCTGAGGGAGGCATGTGATGCCATCGAGCATCCCGACGTCGTTCGATGAGCAGTTGGCCAACGCCAAGCGGTCTGCCGTCCACCTGGAGATGCGGGACATGTACTACAGCAACCCGCGCTTCGAGGCATGGCAGAAAGGCGAGCGCGTCAACTGGGACGACCGCACCTCCTGGTGGCGTCCGTTCCACCAGGACATCGCGGACGCCGTAGCCCGCGGCGTGGTGGTACGCCGTGCCCGGGTCGTCTCCGAGCCGGTCAGCGACTACATCCGCTGGGAGCACTACCAGACGCGCGCCAACGTGGCAGCGGGCGAACAGGTGCGGTGGCTGGCCCGCCGTCGAGCCGCCGACCTTCTGATGCCCGGCTGCGACTTCTGGATCTTCGACAACCAGGTGATCCGAGTCCACGACTTCTCAGGGAACGGCGACTGGCTCGGCGAGGGGTTCTTCGACGACAAGGCACTCGTCGAGCTCAACGCAACTGCCTTTGAGAGCATCTGGGAGCGGGCTGTACCGCACGACCAGTACGAGATCCGCTAGTACGACAGCACACCATGCCGCCCAGTTCCCCATCGACCAGCGCGCAGGCCGCGCGTGAAGCGCTCGCCGCGCGGCTCCGCGAGGTCCGATTGGACGCGGGGATCACCAAACGAGAGTTGGCAGTCCGGTGCGGGTGGAGCGAGGCGAAATCCTCGCGAATCGAGAACGCCCGCACCGCGCCCTCCGACGACGATCTCCGGGCGTGGTGCCGTGCCTGCGAGGCCGAGGAGCAGGCGCCCGACCTGATCGCGGCCAATCGCCAGGCCGATTCCATGTACGTCCAGTGGAAGCGGCTCCAGCGCACAGGGCTCAAGCAGCTCCAGAAGGTAAACCTGCCACTGATCGAGCGGACCAAGCACTTCAAGGTGTACTGCTCCAACGTGGTTCCCGGCTTCTTGCAGACCCCGGGCTACGCCACCGCGCTCCTCCACGCCATTGCCACGTTCCGTGGCCTACCCGACGATGTGGCCGAGGCTGTTACCGCCCGCATGGACCGTTCCGCCATCATCCGGAAGTCCAGGCGCACCTTCGCCATCCTCATGGAAGAGACGGTGCTCCGATACCGGCTCGGCGACGCGGGCGTGATGGCCGGGCAGTTGGGCTCGCTGCTCTCGGTGATGGACCTGCCCTCGGTGTCGCTTGGGATCATCCCGGCCTCTGTGGAGCGGGCCATGTGGCCTATTGAGTCATTCACAGTCTTCGACGACGAACGCGTGGACCACGAGCCGCTGTCGGCTTCCGTAAAGATCACAGCGCCTGACGAGGTGGCGCAGTACCTCAAGGCGTTCGGAGAGTTGCACCGGCATGCCGTATACGGGGCCGAGGCGCGGGCGCTGATCCTGAAGGCCATCGAGGCCCTGCCCTGACTCCGGGCGCGCGTCGTCATCTGGGCACACAGTCGCACCGCCCGATCGCGGGCTGAACGACTGTGATCAATTCCTTGCCTCCGTCGGCGACCCAGGCATAGCCTCCGGACACAACGACCGTAATTCGGAAGGCAGTTCCCATGCGTACAGCTGTCATCACCGCGCCAGAACAGGTGGAAATCAGAGAGATACCTGTACCGGACGTGGGTGACTCCGAGGTGCTCGTACGCATCGCCGCGTGCGGGGTGTGCACCATGGAGGCCAATCTGTACGCCGGACGCATGACCGTCTACCCCGCCGCCGCCGGCCATGAGATCGCCGGATGGGTCGAGAAGGTGGGCGCCAAGGCCGCCGGGCTGGACGACATGCCGGCGGTCGGTGACCTCGTCACCATCGACGGGCTCCCGCGCTGCGGCACCTGCCGCAGCTGCCGGGCCGGCCAGTCCGCCATCTGCGTCGCCCTCCAGGGCCACAAGCGCGAGGACGGCGCGATCACGATGGGCGCGGGGCTCGCGGACTACATCAAGGTGGACGCCTCGCGGGTGTGGTCCGTGGGCGACACCGACCCGGCCGTCGCCGCCATGGGCGAGCCGCTCGCCTGCGTGGTCCACTCGCTGCGCCGCGGCTCCTTCGGGGCCGGTGACCGGGTCACCGTGATCGGCGCCGGCTACATGGGCCATCTGCACCTCGCCGTGACCAAGGCGCTCCAGGCGCGCAGCGTGGCCGTGGTGGAGCGGGACGAGCAGCGCCTGGCCGCCATCGCGGCGGCCGGCGCGGACGCGGCCGTCACCCCCGACGACCTCGGTGAACTGCCCGCCGCCGACGTGGTGTTCGTGACCATCGCCTCCAAGGACGCCATCGCCGCCGCGCTGGCCGCGGTAGGCGACGGCGGCCGCATCGTGCTCTTCGGCGGCTCCCCCGGCGGGCCGCCCGCCGAGCTGCCCGGCTACGAGGTGCACCGCCGCCAGCTGACGGTCACCGGCTCCTTCAGCCATGAGCCGGAGGACTGGCGCGCGGCGGCGGAGCTGTTGCGCGGGGGCGCGCTGACGGGGCGGCTGGAGACGCTGGTCACGGCGCGGTATGCGCTGGACGAGGTCGAGAAGGCGCTGAAGCAGGCGGCGGAGACGCCGGTTTACCGGGTAGTCGTGACCCCGTAGCCCCGCGGGCGGCTCTGGGGCTCCGCGCCGGACCCCGGTCCTCAATCTCCCCCAGCTACCGCTGGGAGGTGCCCCCCGAGGGGCTGGATTTTGGGGCGCGGGGAGCAAAACCCACTTACCGAGAGGAACACCGTGCCGCAGAGAACCCTGCGCGTGGGCGTGCAGCTGCACCCCCAGCACACCGAGCTCGACCAACTCCGCACCGCCTGGCGCGAGGCCGACGCCCTCGGCGTCGACTCGATCTGGACCTGGGACCACTTCCTGCCGCACCACGGCGACCCGGCCGGCAACCACTTCGAGTGCTGGTCGCTGCTGTCCGCGATGGCCGTCGAGACCAGCCGGGCCACCATCGGCCCCCTCGTCAGCTGCACGGCGTTCCGCAATCCGCATGTGCTCGCCGACATGGCCCGCACCGTGGACCAGCTCAGCGGGGGGCGGCTGGTCCTGGGGCTCGGCGCGGGGTGGTTCGAGGCGGAGCACACGGAGTACGGCATCCCGTTCCCGGGCCCGGCCGAGCGCATGGACGCGTTCGCCGCCTCCCTCACGGCCGTCAAAGAGCGGCTGGGGAAGCTCAACCCCGGGCCCGCCGGGCCGCTTCCGCTGCTGATCGGCGGCGCCGGGCGGCGGCGCACGCTGGAGCTGGTGGCGCGCGAGGCCGACTGGTGGAACTGGTACGGCTGGGCCTCCGAGGACCCGGTCGCCGACTTCCGCGAGCTGAACGGCGTGCTGGACCAGTGGTGCGAGCGGGTCGGCCGCGACCCGGGCGAGGTGGCCCGTACGGTCATGATCAACCCGGACCAGTTGCCGCTCGTGGAGGGCTTCGCCGAGGCCGGCGCGGTCCATGTGGTGCTGTCCCTGGCCGCGCCGTACGACCTGCGCCAGGTGGAGGAGCTGCTCAAGGTGCGCGAGGCGCTGGGCGCCGGGCGGGCTTCTTGACGGCAGACGCCGCGCCGCCCCGCGAGTCCCTGGGGCGGCGCTTTCGCCTGCTCATGGGCTGTCTGCTGGTGTCCACCCTCGGCAACGGCCTCTGCTTCCCGTTCACCGCCATCTACATCAGCGAGCTGCTCGGGCTGGGCTCCCGGGCCGCGGGCGGCTACTTCATCGCGATGGCGGCGGCCAGCTTCGCGGCCGCGCTGCTCGGCGGACCGCTCGCGGACCGGGCGGGGCCGCACCGGGTGGGGGCGCTGGGCGCCGCGGCGCTGGCGGTCGGGTACGGGATGCTGGCGCCGGTCGACGCGGTGGTTCCGGTGCTGATCTCGGGCGCGTGCGTCGGGGTGGGCTTCGGCCTGTTCTACGCCTCGATCGTCGGCGTCGTGGACGCCGCGGTCCCGGAGAGCGGGCGCCGTACCGCGTTCTCCGTCCGGCACATCGTGAACAACGTGGGGATCGGGGCGGGCTCGGTCGTCGCCGGGCTGGTGCTGCACGGGGCCGAGGCCCCGGT
This sequence comes from Streptomyces sp. NPDC097640, assembly GCF_040302705.1. Classification (NCBI taxonomy): domain Bacteria; kingdom Bacillati; phylum Actinomycetota; class Actinomycetes; order Kitasatosporales; family Streptomycetaceae; genus Streptomyces; species Streptomyces sp. NPDC097640. Next base: position 77,171 of record NZ_JBEOSB010000035.1, on the reverse strand, counting down.
CGGGACGCTGCGCTGGCTGTATGTGGCCAACGCGGCGGCCGCGGTGCCGCTGCTGGTGGCGATCTGGGCGCTGCGGCCGCGGGAGTCCGCCCAGGTACGGGAAGAGCAGAGCGAGCCGGGCGGCGGGCCGACCTACCGCACGCTGCTGCGCGGCCGCCCGATGGCGCTGCTGGTGCTGGCCCAGGCGCTGTTCGCGATCGTCGGCTTCACGCAGATCGAGGCCACGGTGCCACTGCTGCTGCACGACCACATGGGCGTCACGCTGGGGTGGGTGTCCGCGGTGGTGGCGGCGAACTCGTTCGCGCTGGTGGCGCTCCAGCCGCTGCTGCGACGGCGGCTGGAGCGGCTGCCGGAGACGGTCGCGCTGGCCGCCGGTCCGGTGCTGTGGGCGGCGGCGTTCGGCTGCGGTCTCGGCGCGGTGCTCGCCGGGGACTCGGCCTCGTCCGTGGTGCGGTACGGGCTGCTGCTGGCCTTCGCGGTGGTGTTCGCGGCGGGCGAGCTGATGTATTCCTCGGCGTTCTATCCGCTGCTGCTGCGCTGGTCCGGGGAGGCGGCGGTGGGCCGGGCGAGCGCGCTGGCGTCGCTGGCGTGGAACCTCGGCACGGCCTCCGGGCCGCCGATCGGGCTGTTGGTGATCGCGAACACCTCCGCGACGGGCAGCTGGGTCGCGCTCGCGGGCGGCGCGGCGGCGGCGTTCGCGGTGGCGGGCGCACTGCACCACCGGGCGGCAGAGCACCGGGCGGCGGGCGGGTGAGCTCCCGCCGCCCGGCCGGGTGTGGCTGACTACGCCTTGGGCAGATAGTCGTTGGAGTACGCCTCTTCAGGGGTGACCGTCTTCTCCAGCAGCCCCTGCTCGTACATGAAGTCCGCCATGCGGCTCCAGCTCTGCGGGTCGTTGGCGCCCAGGTCGCCCGCGTCGTTCTGCATCATGGGCGTGGTGGCCTTGAGCACCGCGAGCGCGTTCTTGTGCCGCTTGGAGTCTCCCAGCCCGGGCACGTACTTCTCGCTGAGCTTGACGGTCTCCTCGGGGTTGTCGATGGCGTACCGCAGACCCCGCAGAGATGCCTCGACGAACTTCTTCATGTCGTCGCCGCGCTTGTCCAGCGTCTTTTTCTCGACGCCGATTCCCACCCCGACCAGCGGGTCGCCCTCCGCACCCCCGTCGAGCGTCAGGGCGCGGACCTCCTTGCCGGCCTCCTGGAAGGCGATGGCGTCATTGTTGAGGTAACCCATCACGCCCTCGACCTTTTTGCCGGTCAGCGCCGCCTGCTGGGTGAAGCCGATGTTCTTCACGTCGGCGTCCTTGACAGAGAGGCCACCCTCTTTCAGCAGGGCCAGCAGACCGAAATAGGTCTCGCCATAGGGACCGGGGGTGCCGAGCGTACGGCCCTTCAGGTCCGTGGGCTTCTTGATGTCGGATTCCTTGGGGACGATCAGGCCCACGGGGTATTTCTGATAAAAGGTGGCGATGTCCACGATGGGGAGATTCTTGGAGCGGGCCTGGAGCATCTCGTCCCCGCCCGCGTAGACCACGTCTTCCTTGCCCGACTTCAGGGCTCCGAAAAGATCTTCCGCCGCACCGTGGTGACGCAGGGTGACATTCAGCCCGGCGTCCTTGTAGTACCCCTTCTCGGCCGCCACATAGAACGGGGCGAACTGGATGTTGGGCGTGTAGGTCAGCCCGACCGTGACGCTCTCTCCGACCTTGTCCCCCGCGTCCTTCGGCTTCTCGGCGCACGAGGTCAGGGTGGCCAGCGCCACCACCGACGCGAGAGCCGCCCCCATGACCCGGTGTCTCGGGGTGTGCCTCGTGGACGTCCTAACCAAACGCACGTACTTCTCCTCAATGAGTGGAAGATGTCGGTCAGCGCTGTACGAGCCGCTCGACCAGGCGAATCACGCCATAGAACACTGCGGCGAGAAGTGCGAGCATGACGAGCGTCGAGAACAGCCCAATGGTGTCGGCCTCCTGCCGCTGGACCGAGAGGAGCTGTCCCAGCCCCTCGCCGCCCATGACGAACTCGCCGACCACCGCACCGGTGATGGACAGGGTGAAGCCGTTGCGCACCCCCGTGAGGATGCTGGGCAGCGCGAGCGGCAGCTCGATGTGCCACAGCATCCCCCACCAGCCCACGCCGTCCACGCGCGCGGCCCCCATCACATCGGGGTCCAGCGAACGCAGGCCCAGTACGGTGTTCACCAGGATGGGGAAGAAGACCAGCAGCGCGCACATCATGGCGAAGGGCAGCAGCCCGTAGCCGAACCACAGCGCGAACAGCGGGGCCAGGGCCACCGCGGGCACCGCCTGCGACGCGGCCAGATACGGCTGGAGCGCCGAGGCCGCGAGGTCACTGCGCGCGATGAGGTAGCCGAGCGGCAGGGCCACCCCGAGCCCCATGCCGCAGCCCGCCAGCGCCTCCCGCACCGTCTGCTCGGTGTACTTGGGCAGATCGCCGTGCAGCAACTCGTCGACGAAATGTTTCGCCAGGTCGTACGGCGCCGGGAGGTAGAACGTGTCCACGGCGCCGACGCGGATGGCGAGATCCCACACGATGAGCAGGGCCGCCCCGAATACGAGCGGCGGGAGCACCCCGCGGAACAGGGATCCCGCCGCGTTCCCGCGAACTCGGCGGCCATGCGCCCCTCGGGCGCTTTGACTTCCGCGACCCCTGTGCGATGCCTTTCCGCTGTTCTTGCCGCTGTTCTTGCCGGACTTTCGTACCTGTCCGGGACGGGGTGAATGCGGCGGGTCCGTACCCGGTCCGCCATCGGCGCCCGCCGTGGCGGTCGCACCCCTTCCGCGCCCTTGCGTCATCCCCAAATCCCCTTGTATTACCGGCTGTTGCCAGATCTCCCGGCACGCCCGCGTGCAACCTATCGCCAGCCCGCTCCGGATCACAATGCGGTTGGGAAAAAGGAAATCGCTCCGACATGAAAAAGAGCTTGACGGCGATCTTAGCCGGGCTCTTGACGGCGATCTTGACAGGGATGTTCCCGGGACTCTCCCGCAGGTTCTTCCCACCGGTTGTCCCCGGTTGTCCACGCCGGTTCTCACGCCCGTTCTTCACGCCGGTTCTTCACGCACCGCCGGAGATTCGGTCGAGGATGCCGAGCTCGGAGGCGCGCACACCGGCCTGAAAACGGGAGTTCACCTCGAGCAACTCCAGGATTCCGGTGACGTACCGGCGGTAGGTGCGCACCGAGATCGCCAGCTCCCGGGCCGCGGCCTCGTCCGTGACCCCGTCCCCCAGCCGCCGCAGCACCCGCCGCACCATCTCGGTGCGGGCGCGGTTGCCGAAGTCGAGGGGGCGGGCGGCGGGCGCGGCGGTGCGCCAGATGTTGCCGAACATGCCGTGCAGCGCGGCGACGACGGCGGGGTCCTGGACGAGCGAGGCCTGCCGCCCGTCGGCCGAGTCCGTGCACACCAGGGCGGTCCGGCCGTCGGCGATCACGGCCGTGGGCAGCGCGACCGCCGCGATCCGGATCTGCGCGGGGCGCGCCCCGAGGCCGCCGCCCGGCCCGAGCGCGGGGCCTGGCTCGGCCAGGGGCCGGGTGCGCAGCACCCGTACGTCGACCGTGTCGCCGAGGCCCGAGACCAGGGCGTGCAGGGCCGCGTGGTCGGCGGCCAGCCGGGGGCTCGGCTCCGGGAAGGCGACGTCGACGCTGCGCACGGCCTGGCCGGCGACCTCCTCGGCGGCGGCGAGAAAGGCGGCGTCCGCCGCCCCCACCTCGGCGAACTGCGCGCTCCGGGACTGCCGGGCCCGGTGTTCGTGGACGGTGGACTCCAGGAGGGTGCGCACCTCCCGCAGGGTGCGGTCGAGGACGTCCTCGCTGATCCGCTCCGTCATCGCTTGGTCATGCCTTCGTCATCCCGCCTCGCGACATGGTCAGGTCTCGAGTGCTCTCAGGGGTGGCCCGGCAGCAGCCCCGCCTCCACGGCCCGCACCCCCGCCTGGAACCGGGAGTGCGCGCCCAGCTCGCGCATGATCTCCGCCACGTACCGGCGGTAGGTACGCAGCGACACCTTGAGGTCGCGCGCCGCCACCTCGTCGGTGAGGCCGGCCCGCAGACACTCCAGGATCAGCAGCGCGGAGTCGGTGCACAGCCGTCCGGCCGGGCGCGGGGGCTCGGCGAGCGCCACGGCGTTCCCCCAGGCCCCGGCGAACATCAGATCCAGGGTCTGCACCGTGGCCGGGTCCTCCACGAGCGAGACCCCCGGCCCCGCACCGGGCTCCGGCCGTACGTAGCCGATCCGGCCGTCGACGAGCAGGGCCTCGGGTAACCCGCCGTCGGTCGTCCGCGCCTCGCAGCGCGGGTCGGTGCGCGCCAGCGCGCGGACCCGCGGGCCGGCCAGGGCGCGCGGCAGACACAGCAGCCGGACGGCGACGCCCTCACGGCCGGGGACGGGCGGACGGGCGAGCGCCGAGCAGACGGTCTCCTCCTGCTCCGGGTCCCCGGACAGGACGACGGCCACGGTCCGCTCGGCTCCGGCGATGAGCCGGACGGCCGCCTCGGCGACCGAAGGGCCGCCGGGCCCGGCCCGCACCCACGACTGGCGGGCCAGATCCTGGCGGTGCCGGGACACCGCGGTCTCGATCAGGTCGTGCGCCGCCAGCAGCGCCCGCTCCACATGGTCGGAGCCCGCGGCGCCGGCCGCCCCGTGCTCGGGTGACGGCTCGGGCATCCTCGCAAGACCAACCATGACTTCCCCTGCTGCGGGCCTGGTTCGAGAATTTCTGGTCGTGCAGTTGCTCGTGCCGCTCCCGCCCCGCGCTCTTCTTGTTGCGCCGCGCAGGCAGGAGCAATTGCCATGCAATTTCGTCGACGACACTAATTCGCACACAGCGACGACGTCAACGCAACGGGTTAGGTAAAGGGTTGGCAAATGACGGCGTGTCAGACCCTAGCGCATCGCCTCGCGCGTGGAACGACACGCCGTCTGTCAGGAAGTTGCAGGCATCCCCGGCGTACGGCCGCCGGACCGACACCGAGCGCATCCACCGGACCACACTGGGCGAGCGACGGCGCGAGCCGCTGTCCGGTTGCTGCCAGCCGCCCACCGGATGCCCGCTACCCCCGTCCGGGGGGTGAGACGCCGCCGGGCGCCGGGGGTCACCGCGTCGCGCCGCGTCCCGGCGCTACGAGCCGAAGCTGATGGGGCCGTGGAAATCCCGGCCCTGAATAACCGGCCCGGTGATACGGGCATCGCCCGAGACGGAATTGTGGACGGCGCCGGACGGCGTTCCGTACCGGCTCATCCAGGCCGCCAGATCGCGGCTCAACTCCGGGTCCTGACGGGCCCGTTCGACCAGCAGCTCGGCCAGCCGGCGCAGTTGCTCCGGGTCGTCGTACCGAATCGTGACGGGCTCGCCGTCACCCGCCGGGTCCGCGCCCGGGTCGCCCGCGGGATCCGCCGCCGGGTCGGCCGCACCCCGCCGCAGCACCCTGCGGGACAGCGCGCTCAGCCCCTCCAGCGCCCGCCGGCCGGCCTCGCCGCCGGCCCCGGACACCACCGCGTTGACCGCCGCGATCAGCGCTCCCGCCGTCAGCGGATCCATCGGCCCCTCCCCGGTTCACGCGCCGCCATCGTCATCCACACAGCACGCTACCGAACGGCGGCTCACGGACCGACGGATTCCGCACGAAGCGTGAACCAGACCGTCTTTCCCGTGGTGTTGAGGTCCGTGCCCCATTCGTCGGCCGTCTTGCTCAGCAGGAACATCCCGCGCCCGCTCTCGGACAGGAAGTCGGGCTCCTTGACCACCGGCAGCGAGGGCTCGGTGTCGCTGACGGCGGCCCATATTCCGTACGGGCGGTTCTCCAGGGTGAGCACGCAGTCGGGCGAGGCGGCGTGCTTATGGACGTTGGACAGCAGCTCGGTGACGCACATGGCAGCCGGGGTGATCAACTCCTCGCGGCCCCACTGGCGCAGCCGCGCGCCCACGGCGCGGCGCACGTCCGCGAGCGTCTGCGGATGGACGCGCAGACGTAGCTCGTATCTCCCCCAGCCACCGCTGGGAGGTGCCCCCTGCGGGGTGTTCTCTGCCATGTCGTCCAGGGCCCTCCAGAGCACGGCGCGCTGCCGTGTCGCACAGGCGATCCTGTCCCATGTCCGTGCTACTCGCAATGTTTCGACCCACTCACACAAGACTGGCATATGCCGCCTGGTCGTCGTAGTTGGCGATACGTCAGACTGGCGGTATGTCCTACCACCCAGTGCCCACCGTGCGGCGCAGGCGGCTGGGGTCCACTCTGCGGAAGCTGCGCACCGAAGCGGGGATGACGTTGGACGCGGCCGCCGAGGCGTTGAACGCGGCCCAGAGGGGGCGCGCGGACGCCCGCCGCTGGAGCGCCCCCAAGCTGTCGCGGATAGAGAACGCGAACGCCACGATCCGCGCCACCGAGGTCGCCACCCTGCTCGAGGCCTACGCGATCAGCGACGCCGAGGTGCGCGCGGCGCTGGAGAGGCTGGCCAAGGACGCCGGGAAGCGCGGCTGGTGGCAGACCTACCGCGGCGTGGTCGCCCCCGCGTACGCCGACTACATCTCGCTGGAGAGCGACGCCGAACGCGTCCGCGACTACGCCCCGCTGGTCGTTCCCGGCCTGCTCCAGACGCCCGACTACGCCCGGGAGACGATCGCCGCCAACGCGGTCGCCCGCACCGAGGCGGAGGTCGCCGCGCTCGCCGAGGTGCGGCTGGCCCGCCAGGCGGTGCTGACGCGCCCGCGCGCTCCGCTGCTGCTGTGGGCCGTGATCCATGAGGCGGCCCTGCACCGGCGGTTCGCCGGCCGCCCGGCCATCATGACCGAGCAGTTGCGGCGGCTGCGGGACGTGGCGGACTGGCCCACGGTCACGCTCCAGGTGATGCCGATCGACGCCGCGCCCAACCCGGGGGACGCGGGCGCCTTCACGCTCGTGGAGTTCCCCGGTCCGATGCCGGACGTGGTCACCCAGGAGAACCTGCGCGGCCCCGTGTACGTCGAAGGAGCCGACGACGTCAATGTCTTCGCCGACGCCTTCGGCCACATCGTCGACAGCGCGCTGTCGCCGGATGAGACGAAGGCCCTCCTCGACGATCTCGTAGGAAAGAGGGCCCCACACCATGAACATCCCCGAGTTACCCGAGAACCCGCATGACGCGGCCCCGAGCCCGTATCCGCCCGCCGGCGCGGCCCGCCCGCGCTGGCGCAAGTCCTCGCACTCCGTGGGCGAGGGCCAGTGTGTCGAGGTCGCCGCGTGGGACGGCCTGGTCCGGCTGCGCGAGAGCGACGACCCGGGCGCGGTCCTCGGCGCCGCCCCGGCCGTCTGGGCCGCCTTCGTACGCGGCGTGAAGGCGGGCCGGTACGACGCGTGAGACGGCGCGGGGCCCGGTCCGACGGCGGGCCGGGCTCCGCGTTGTTCAGGCCCGTGGGCCCATCAGAACTGCACGTCCGAGCACGCGTAGAAGGCGTTGGAGGTGTCGGCGATCGTCCACACGGCGAAGATCAGGTGCCGGCCGGACTTGCCGCTCGGGAGGGTGCCCGTGTGGGAGAACGTGGTCGGCGGCCGCTGACCGTTGTACGGGACGGTCAGGAACGGCGCGGACTCCAGGCTCGCCCGGGTGAGCTTCTGGCTGGGGTTCCAGCCGTTCTTGGTGATGTAGTACTTGAAGTCCGTCGTGGCGTGCACGGCGGTGAAGCGCCAGTTGAAGGTGTAGCTCTGCCCGGAGCTGACCTTGGTGGTCGGCCACTGGCCGCCGCGCGGGTCGTCCAGCTGGGAGAACCTGCTGTTGCCGCCCGCGCAGAGGGTGCCGTCCGCGGGACCGCCGGACGGGAAGCCCTTGGGGCCCTCGACGCTCTGCGGCTCGTACTGGATGTCGCCGCAGTTGGTGACGGTGCCGTTGGCACACAGCTTCTGGCGGCTGATGGGTGAGTCGGTGTAGCCGTGGCTGGAGGCGCTGCCGCCGGTGGTGAGGACGGAGATCGCCGCGAGCCCGATGCCGATCACAGCGGCGCTGATCTTCTTGCGCATGCTTCGCTCCTGAAGACGTGGGGAGTGCTTCGGCGAGCCGAGTGCATTGCGGTCTAGACCAAGTCGCAGAGTAGCGGCGAATTCTTGGTCATGTCCATACCAAGTCAGAGACATGTCCATACCAATGGAACGCGCCCGGTCCGGAGCACCCCGCCAGGTCAGGTAGGATTCAATCGTCAGCAGGCGCCGCTAGCTCAGTTGGTTAGAGCAGCTGACTCTTAATCAGCGGGTCCGGGGTTCGAGTCCCTGGCGGCGCACCTTGGCTTAAGCCACTGACCAGGGGCTTCTCGGTTCTCCGAGGGGCCCCTGTCGCATGTCCACAGCGGCGGCAGCCGGTGGAGGGCCAGATAGAGCACCGCGGCCACGGCCGCCGCCACGAACATGCTCAGATCGCCCCAGCCGGGGTGCGCGGCCGCGAGCGGGCCGGTGTACAGCCGCGAACTCCAGAACGGCACGGCCGCCAGCACCCCGCCGGCCCAGGCCACGATCCCCCACTCCAGCACCCGGCCGCGGTCGTACAGCTCACCGACCCGGCGGCTGTCGGACCCGCCGCCGCGCAGGTAGTGGAGTATCAGCACGGTGACGAAGGGTGCGATGAAGTACGTAGTGAGATTGAGGAACGAGACGAACTTCGCCTCCGTACCGGCCGCGCCCCACAGCACGACCCCGTACGTCAGCAGGCTGACGCAGACCACCGCACCGACCCGGGACACCGGTACGCGCAGCGTCTGGAGGGAAAGCGCGCTGCCGTAGATGTTCAGGAAGTTCTGCGCGAAGGCCGACACCGCGATCGCGATCAGCGCGGGGGCGGCGAAGGGCCCGGCCAGCCGGTGCAGTGCCACGATCGGGTCCGCGCCGTGGGCCCCGCTGCCCACCAGGACCCCCACCGTGCCGAGCCAGGAGATGGTGACGAAGTTGCCGAGCCCGGTGTACCAGGCCGCCCGCCGGGCGACCTCCGGGGTGTCCGGCAGATAGCGCGAGTAGTCCGAGGCGAACGGCGCCCAGGCCACCAGAAAGGCCAGGAACCAGCTCGCGAAGGTGATCCAGCCTCCGGCGCCGAGGGATCCGCCCGGGTGCCGGGCGGGGTGCGCCGCGCCGCCGCCGCGCACCAGGGCCACCACGGTGATCAGCACGAACAGCGGGGTGAGGACATAGGCCAGCACCCGCTGAAGGCTGTTGATCATGTTGTAGCCATAGACGCAGACCACCGCCTGGAGCGCCATGAGCACCAGCGCGCACAGCCAGAACGACACCCCGGTCAGCTCGGCGAAGGCCTTGCCCCCCAGGATCGCGGTGACGGCCGCCCAGCCGATCCCCGCGAACACGTTCACATAGGCCACGGGCAGGAAGTTGCCGTAGTAGCCGAGCGGTCCGCGGGCCTGGACCTGCTGGGGCACCCCGAGCCGCACCCCCATCCGGCTCATCATCGCGACCAGCGCCGATCCGACGAGGGCGCCCAGCAGAATGGCGGCGATCGCCGCGCCGAGGCTCAGCCCGAAGCCGGTGGCGGCGAAGCCGAGGACCACGATGGGGAAGTTGAGCCCGGCGGCGAACCAGACGAAGAACTGCGACCGGGGCGTGCCGTGCCGCTCGTGGTCGGGGATATGGCCGGTGCCGAAGGGCTCGACCTTGGCGATCGCGTCCCCGTACACCGGCGCGGCCGGTGCGGTCATCCCAGCGCTCCCGTCTCCTGCTCCTGGGCCGCCGTCCCCCGCGACGCCGCGGCCTCCCGCTCCCGGCGGTCCTCCCGAGTCCGGGGTTCCTCCCGGACCCGGGGGCAGGCGGACGGTATGGCCTGTTCCGTCCAGATGGACTTGCCGTGGGCGGTGTAGCGGGTGCCCCAGCGCTGGGAGAGCGCCGCCACGAGCTGGAGCCCCCGCCCGCCCTCGTCGGTGTCGGCGGCCCGGCGGATCCGGGGCACGGTGGCGCTGCCGTCCGAGACCTCGCAGACCAGCGCCCGGCCCCGGAGCAGCCGCAGCTGGACCGGCCCCTTCGCATGCCGGACGACATTCCCCACCAGCTCGCTGGCCAGCAGCTCGGTGGTCATGACCAGCTCGTCGAGGCCCCAGGCCGCCAGCTGCTCCCGGACGTACTCGCGTGCGTGGCCGGCGGCCACCGGGTCCGCGGGCAGCGGCCAGACGGCGACGTCCTCGGCGGGCAGCCGGTGGAGGCGGGCGATGAGCAGGGCCGTGTCGTCGGCGGTCAGCTGCTGGGCGGGCAGCATGGCGCTGATCAGGACGTCGCAGAGGCGGTCGAGACGCTCGCGGTCCGCGATGGGGTCCGGCGGCGGCCCCGCCGGACCCTCGTCCGCGTGCGCCGTGTGCGCCGTGTGCGCCGTGTGCGGGCCGTCGGCCGGGAGACCGGCGAGCCTCCGCCCGAGGCCGCGGGTCAGCACCTGGGAGCACTCGGCGATGCCCCGCTCGATGTCGCGGGTGGCGGACTCCACCAGCCCGTCGGTGTACAGCACCATCAGGCTGTCGCCGGGCAGCCGCAGCTCGACGGTGGAGAACGGGGGCTCGGCGGCGCCCAGGGGCGGGTCGGGCGACAGGTCCAGGCTGTCCACCGACCCGTCCGGACGCACGATGAACGGCGGGGGGTGGCCGGCGCGCGCGAGCGAGCACACGCCGGTGACCGGGTCGTACACGGCGTACAGGCAGGTGGCGTAGGAGTCGTCGCCCAGGTCGCTCACGATGTCGTTCAGGTGGGCGAGGACCTCCTCGGGGGGCAGTTCGAGGTCGGCGAGCGTGTGCACGGCGGTGCGCAGCCGGCCCATGGTGGCCGCCTCGGTCAGCCCGTGCCCCATCACATCGCCGATGACCAGGGCCACCCGCTCCGCGGACAGCGGGATGACGTCGTACCAGTCGCCGCCCACGTCCGTGCCGCTGCTGGCGGGCAGATAGCGGACGGCGGCGGTGAAGGCCGCGGACGGGGGCAGGGCCCGGGGCAGCAGCCCGCGCTGGAGCGCCTGGGCGCGGGCGTGCTCCGCGTCGTAGAGCCGCGCGCGGGCCAGGGCCTGGGCGACCATGCCGCTGAGCGCGGTGAGCAGGGTGCGCTCGTCCCCGCTGAGGTGGCGGGGCCGGTCGAAGGAGACCACACAGCTGCCGATCAGATTGCCCGAGACGATCAGCGGCAGCAGGGCCCATGCGTTCTTCTCCGCGATCGCGGGGTTCCCGGCCAGGTCGGGGAACAGCTCGGCGTACTCCGCGGCCGAGGAGATGAAGCGCGGAAGGCGCGAGCTGACCACCTCGTTGACCGGACGGTAGCCGTTCAGCGCGGGAACCCCGTCGACGATCTGGAGGAAGCTCTGCGGATAGCCGACCGATCCGACCACCTGGAGCCGGTCGCCCTCGATCGCCTGGATCAGCAGGCCTGTGGCGCCGAACGGCGGCAGGATGTGCGCGGCGACGACATCGACGACATCGCGCGTGGTCACCGCCTCGGCGAGGGCGCTCGTCAGCTCGCTGATCCGCGCCGCCTGCTCGGCGGCGGCGCGCTCGGCGGCCTCACGCCGCGCGGCGCGGGTCCGCCGGTCGGTGACGTCGGTGAGATAGGCCGTCAGCCCGTCGGGGACCGGGACCAGCCGGATGTGGTACCAGCGCTCGTCGGTGGGCCACTGGATGTCGAAACCCGCCGGCCTGCCGTCGGCGGCGGCCTGGCGGCAGCGGCCCTCCAGACCGGGGACGGTGCCCGCGGGGCCGTCCCAGAGCAGCCGGCCGAGTACGTCCCCGGCGGGGCCGACCAGGCGCTCGGCCTCGACGTTGAGGAAGGTGATCCGCCACTCCCGGTTCACGGCCAGGAACCCGTCGCTCATGTACTGGAGCGCCCGGCCGACCGACTCCCGCGCGATCCGGCTCTCCGTGGTGTCCCAGACCCTGCCGATCATGCGGATGGGTTCGCCGTTCTCGTCGAGCTCCAGATGGGCGCGGCTGTGGACCCAGCCGGTGGTTCCGTCGGGGCGGCAGACCCGGTACTCGGCCTCGTAGATGCCGCGGGTCCGCAGCGACTCCTCGGTGGCGGCCATCACGCGCGGCACGTCCTCGGGGTGGACCAGGTCGATCCAGCTCTCGATCCGGTGCTCGTAGTCGTCGGGTATCCCGAGGAGGGTGAGCCCCGCCTGGTCCCAGACCATGTCGCCGGTGCGTATGCCCCACTCCCAGGAGCCGATCTTGACCGCTTCCAGGGCCAGCCGGAGGTCGGATCCGCCCGGCTGCTCCCGCCCCTGTTCCTGCCACCAGGGGTAGCGCTCGGTGTCCAGCGGGGAGGAACGGGCGAGGCGCTCCGCCGCCCAGCCGGCCACCGCCGCGAGGAAGCTCCGCTGTGCGGCGGTCGGCTCGCGGGGGCCGGTGAGCACGGACAGCGCCCCCAGCCGTGCCCCGGGGCCGGACAGCGGGACCGAGGCGACCATGGTGTCCGGGGGCAACCGCCCTCGCGAGAGACGGACTGCGGCCCCGGGGGTATCAGGGGCAGGGGTATCAGGGACGGGGGGCTCGGGGACGGAGGGCTCGGGGACGGGGGCGCCGGGGGCCGTCGCGGGCATCCAGACGAACCCGCCGTCCCGCACCGCGCGGACCGGGGCGAGCGAGGCGTCGTCCTCGCGGATCTCCTCCCACTCCCGGAAGGCGGGCCGGGGCAGCCCGGTGGCGAGCACCAGGCGCAGCGCACAGCTCCCCGCCGGCCCGCAGGACCAGTGCACCACTCCCGCCAGGCCGCCGAGCTCCGCCACCGCCTGGTCCAGGGCGTGCTGCACCACCTCGCGGTCCGTGAGCCCCGCGTCGACCGCCGAGAGCAGCGCGAGCCGCTCCTCGCTCCAGGTCCGGGGGCGATCCGTCGCCTTCGCCGCGTGCCACTCCTCCATCGAGACCTCACCCGGTGGCGAGGAGACCGGCTCCCGCACCACCCCGACAGCCGACGGGGGCCCGCGGTGACTGCGCCACGCGAGTCCCCTGGGGAGAACGTAAATGCCCTACTTATGCCAGTAGCAGCATGTATGGCCCATTTCAACATGCTCGGGCAACTTACGGAAGCGCCCCCGGACGGGACGGCCCGGCAAGGGCGCTCGCCGCGGTCCACCCGGCCGCGCGCCCCGCTAAGCTGATCGGATCGGAGGTGGCTGTGGCGGCGCACACTCGCGGCATGGCGAGCGACATCCAGGAGCGCATCAAGCGCCTGATCGTCGACCAGCGGTTGCCCTCCGGCGCCTCGCTGCCGACCGAGACCGAGCTGATGGAGCTGCTCGGCGTCAGCCGCAACTCCGTGCGCGAGGCCCTCAAGGGGCTCCAGGCCATGGGCATCGTCGAGATCCGGCACGGCTTCGGCACCTACGTCGGCCCGATGTCGATGGCTCCGATGATCGAGGGGCTGATCTTCCGCACCGTCGCCGGCCACTACCGGGGCGAGGACAGCCTGCTCCAGCTGCTGGAGCTGCGCGAGGCGGTGGAGACCGGGCTGATCGCGCGGCTGGCCGGGCGGATACCCCAGGCCGACCTGGCCGAGCTGGACGCCCTGGTCGAGCGGATGGAGGCGGAGGCCGCCGAGGGCGCGGTGCACGCCGAGACCGACCGGGCCTTCCACGCCGCCCTCCACCGCGGGCTGGACAACCGGCTGCTCAGCGAGATGCTGGAGGCGTTCTGGGACGCCTTCCACCGGGTGCGCACCGATCTGGTCGACCGCCACGCCGACCCCAAGATCACCTGTCGGCAGCACCGGGAGATCCTGGAGGCCGTGCGCAGCGGCGATGTCGTACGGGCCGAGGCCGCGGTCCGCGATCACTTCGGCGACATCCGGGAGCGGCTGGGCTCCCCGCACCACCCATGACCCGTCACCCATGATCCGGCTCCCCGCCGGAAAAGTCTGATTCTCGCTGTTGCGTATTGCGCGGTAGTCGTTCTATGTCCGCATGGTCGGTTGCCTCCACTAATGTGCCCGTACGGCCGAGAGGGGCCGTTTCGGGGGAGAGCACACGAGAACGGCTCAGGCACGCGAACGGCTTTCGCGTGCGGGGGGAATGACCATGACGTCGACGCCGACCGGCGCCCGGCAGCATTCGTACGATCCGTCCACCACCGAACCGTCCGCGGCCGATCCGTCCACAACGATCCCGCTGCGCATCCCACGGCAGCACCGGGGCCGCCGCCCATGGCGCCGGCCCCGGCCGCCGCTGCCGAAGTACGACTACGAGCACTACAGCCGGCTCGCCGGCCCGCTCACTCGACCGGGTGCCGAAGATGCCGCGAATTCAGCCAAACCGTATCGGGTGCGCTACCGCGGCCTGCTGGCCGAGGAGCCGCACCGCATCCGCGCCTCACTGCTGATCGGCGCCGCGCCCCTGCTCTCGCTGGGGCTGCTGCTGTGGCTGATGCGGCCCGCCCACTGGAGCAGCCGGGAGGGCGTCGGCCCGGTCATGGCCGTCATGGACACGGTGATGCTGGTCTCCATCGGGCTGATCGAGCTGTTCCGCACGCTCAATGTGCTCTCCAACGCGCATGCCACCCTGGTCGCCCGCGACCCGGTCCCGGTGGTGCCCGAGGCCGGCACCAGGGTCGCCTTCCTCACCTCCTTCGTGCCCGGCAAGGAGCCGCTGGAGATGGTGACCAGGACCCTGGAGGCGGCGGTGCGCGTGCGCCACCGGGGAGCGCTGCACGTCTGGCTCCTCGACGAGGGCGACGACCCGGCGGTCAAGGCGGTCTGCGCGCGCCTGGGCGTACGCCACTTCAGCCGCAAGGGCGTCGAGAGGTGGAACCGGCCCAAGGGCCCGCACCGCGCCCGGACCAAGCACGGCAACTACAACGCCTGGCTGGACGCCCACGGCGCCGCGTACGACTACTTCGCCTCCGTCGACACCGACCACGTACCGCTCCCCAACTACCTGGAGCGGATGCTCGGCTACTTCCGCGACCCCGACGTGGCCTTCGTGGTCGGCCCGCAGGTCTACGGCAACTACGACACGGCCGTCACCAAGGCCGCCGAGAGCCAGCAGTTCCTCTTCCACGCCCTCATCCAGCGCGCGGGGAACGCCTACGGCGGCCCCATGTTCGTCGGCACCAACAACGCCGTGCGGATCAGCGCGCTCAAGGGCATCGGCGGGCTGTACGACTCGATCACCGAGGACATGGCCACCGGCTTCGAGCTGCACCGCCACCGCAACCCCGCCACCGGCCGCAAGTGGCGCTCCGTCTACACCCCCGACGTGCTCGCGGTCGGCGAGGGCCCGGCCGCCTGGACCGACTTCTTCACCCAGCAGCTGCGCTGGTCGCGGGGCACCTACGAGACGCTCCTCAAGCAGTTCTGGAAGGCGCCGTTCACCCTGCCGCCCGGCAGGCTCCTCAACTACACACTGATGGTGATCTTCTATCCGGCGTCGGCGCTCAACTGGATTCTCGCCGCCCTCAGCTGCGCGCTCTTCCTCGGCTTCGGCGCCGCCGGCCTCCAGATCGACTCCGCCATCTGGATGATGCTCTACGGCAACGCCTCGGCCCTCCAGATCGGCCTGTACGTCTGGAACCGGCGGCACAACGTCTCCCCGCACGAGCCGGAGGGCTCGGGGGGCGTGGCCGGCATGGTGATGTCCGCGCTCTCCGCGCCGATCTACGCCCGCTCGCTGATGGACGCCGTGCTGCGCCGCAAGAGCCGGTTCGTGGTGACGCCCAAGGGCGACTCGGCGAGCCCCGACACGCTCTTCGGCACCTTCCGGATTCACCTTTTCTTCCTGGCGGTCTTCGGCGGGTCGCTCGCCTCTTCCTCCTACTTCGGCCACAGTCATCCAGCGATGACCGTTTGGGCATCGCTTGCCCTGGCTGTCACGGCCGCGCCGATCGTCGCCTGGCGGTGGACCGTCCGCCAGGGGAAACGGACCGAGAAGCAGACCGCCGAAGCATCCCTTGGGGGACGATAAGACGTGAAGTACCGACCGAGTCGCCGCACCCGCCGCTTCGGGATCGGTGCGGCGGCTGTGTTCGTGCTGGCCGGAATGAACGGACCGGCCCTCTACCGGTTCAGCTCGGACAAATACCAGCAATACAAGATCAACCAACCGGAGTACAAGGCCAGGAACGGCCACTGGGCCGTGGTGAACGTCCCCGAGGAATACCGGATCAACACGATCCACGCCGCCCTGCTGCACACCGGCAAGGTGCTGCTGGTCGCCGGCTCGGGCAACAACGCCAAGAACTTCGCCGCCAAGTCCTTCCGGAGCGTCCTGTGGGACCCGGAGACGAACACCTTCAAGAACATCCCCACCCCCGAAGACCTCTTCTGCGCCGGACACTCCCAGCTGCCGGACGGAAAGCTGCTGGTGGCGGGCGGCACCCAGCGCTACGAGAAGCTCAAGGGCGATGTCGAGAAGGCCGGCGGCCTGATGTTCGTCCACAACGAGAACCCGGACAAGCCGAAGACCTTCCCGTCGGGCACCCGCTTCACCGGCAAGGAGAACGGCAGGACCTTCGAGTCCAAGGACCCGGTCCTGGTCCCGCGCGCCAAGAAGACCAAGAACGACAAGACCGGCAAGGTCACCGTGACCGCCAGCACCGCCCGGGTCTATGTGGAGGCGTTGCGCAAGGGAGCGCGCTACCAGACCGGCACCGAGGACAACTACCGGATCGCGGGGCTGCGGGGCAAGGACCGGCAGAACTTCTACGGCATCGCGCAGAAGCTGTCCTTCGACAAGAAGGACTTCCAGGGCATCAAGGACGCGTACGAGTTCGACCCCGTCGCCGAGCGGTATGTGCCCGTCGATCCGATGAACGAGGCCCGCTGGTACCCGACCCTGACCACCCTTCAGGACGGCCGGGTGCTCTCGGTCTCCGGCCTGGACGAGATCGGCCAGGTCGTGCCGGGGAAGAACGAGGTCTACGACCCCAAGGCCAAGAAGTGGAAGTACCTGCCCAAGAAGCGGTTCTTCCCCACCTACCCGGCGCTGTTCCTCGCCGAGGGCGGCAAGATCTTCTACACCGGCTCCAACGCCGGCTACGGCCCCGCCGACAAGGGCCGCACCCCCGGCCTCTGGGACCTGAAGACCAACGCGTTCAAGGCCGTGCCCGGCATCAGCGACCCGGACGCCCTGGAGACGTCGATGTCCGTGCTGCTGCCCCCGGCCCAGCGGCAGCGGTACATGGTGATCGGCGGCGGCGGGGTCGGCGAGGACCCCAAGTCCACCGCGAAGACCCGCATCGTCGATCTGAGCGAGGACCGGCCGCGCTTCCACGACGGGCCGAAGCTCTACTCCGAGGTCCGCTACCCCAGCAGTGTCATCCTCCCGGACGACACCGTCCTGACCACCAACGGCTCGGGCGACTACCGGGGGCGGGACGGCAGCAATGTGCTGCGGGCCGAGATCTACGACGCCAGGAGCAACACCGCGCGCGGCGTGGCGGACCCGCTGGTGGGCCGCAACTACCACTCCGGGGCGCTGCTGCTGCCCGACGGACGGGTGATGACCTTCGGCTCCGACTCGCTGTTCGGCGACGACGCCAACACCAAGCCGGGGACGTTCCAGCAGCAGATCGATCTCTACACCCCTCCCTATCTGTTCCGCGACGCACGGCCCAAGCTGACCGACACCGCGCCCCGGACCCTCAAGCGCGGGGCGAAGGCCACCTACCGCACCCCGCACGCGTCGGCCATCGAGCGGGTGCGGCTGATCCGGCCCGGTTCCTTCACCCATGTGACCAATGTCGAGCAGCGGTCGATCGCCCTGGACTTCGTCAGGAGCAAGGACAGCGTCACGGTGCGGATCCCGAAGGACTCGTCGCTGGTCCCGCCGGGGTGGTACATGCTCACGGCGGCGGACGAGGAGGGGACTCCGTCGAAGGCGGTGTGGGTGAAGGTGCCCGCCTCGAAGGACACCCCCGAACCCTGACCGCCCCGATCCCCCGCCCGACAGCCGCGGCGCCGAGCTTCCCCGGCGCCGCGGCTATTTCGCGTTGCGCGCGAGGTCGAGGGCGTATCGCGGCCACCATCGGCCGGCGTGCGGGCCGCCCTTGCAGGTGCCGTCCGACTCGCCCGGACGCTTGATCCACAGATACGCGGCGACCGCGGCGTCGCCCGTGCGGACCGTGGGCGTCTCGCCCAGCGCCCGCCCCTTGGGGTTGCACCAGGCCTCGGGGTCCTCCTTGCCCGGCACCGGCCCATTGCCGTTGCGGCTGGTGTCGATCACGAAGGGCTTTCCGCCGACCAGGGCGGAGAGCTTCCTGCCGTACGCCTTGTTGTCCGCGGTGGTCTGATAGTTGGCGATGTTGAGCGCGAAGCCGTCGGCCTTCTTCAGCCCGGCGCGCCGCAGCGGCTCGGCCATCCGGCGCGGATCCTTGATCCAGTGCGGATTCCCCGCGTCCAGATAGACCTTGGTGCGGGGCAGCCCCTTGAGCTTGTCCACGGCCCCGGTCAGCAGGTCGTAACGCTCCTCGAGGAACCGCCTGGGCGTGCAGCCGTCCACCGCGTGGGGCAGTGCGTCCGGCTCCAGGACGACCGTGGCGGCCCGGTCACCGATGCCCCTGACCGCCTTGTCCAGCCAGGCGCGATACGCGTTGCCGTCGGCGGCGCCGCCCTTCGAGTACTGGCCGCAGTCGCGGTGCGGGATGTTGTAGAAGACCAGCAGCGCGTCACGCTCCTCCGACACGGCGGCCTCGGTGAACCCCCGCGCCTGGCCCTCCGGGTCGTCCACCCCCAGCCACTCCGCGACCGGCTGCGCGGCGATCTTCTGTATCAGCTTCGCCTCGACGGTCTCCCCCTTCCTGCGGTACGCGGCGACCTGCCGGGCCGCGGCGCCGTCCGGGTTCACCCAATACGGCACGACATTCCTGGGCCGCTGTGCGGGCCTCGCCGCCGCGATCGCCTCCTCCTCGCGATCGGAACGCCCGGAACCCGACGAGCCGAAGCAGCCGGAGAGCGTCACGAGCGACAGCAGCGCCCCCACCGCCGCCCCGGCACGGACAGCCCCTCGCCGACGGCCGGTGTAACTCCCGTACATCCACTCCCCCTTGGGTGCACGCTCCGGGGGACACCCCTCAGGCCCCCGGTAGGACAAGACCGGTCGAAACCATGCTTACACACCACACCGGCCCTCACGGGGTTATCCACAGCCCTTTGCGTGAATTCGCCCGTACGGCGCGAAGCGGCCCCTCCGGGCCCGGTTGACAGGTACCCGTCCGCCTGGGACTCTCCGATGCGACAAGTCAACACAACGAGACGACGGCGTACAGGAACCCGGTGCGAATCCGGGACGGTCCCGCCACTGTGACCAGGAGTCGGCGCGCGCGAACGGCGCCGCACTTCCCGGGAGTCAGGAACTGGCCGTCGTTCTCCTTCCTGCTGAGGGGCGTGGAAACCCCACTAGGAGGCAACAGCGGATGTCCCTGCACACGGCACGGCACACCGACCCCGCGGCCGTCTCGGCCGCCACCGCCCGCACCCGCGACTGGCTGATCGCGGCCGGCGCGGTCATCCTCGCTCTCATCGCCCTGTACGCGGTCTTCATCGACAACGGCTCGCTGATCTCGGCGACGGGCGACTATCTGCACGAGTTCTCGCACGACGGCCGGCACCTCTTCGGTGCCCCCTGCCACTGAGGGGTCCGGCACCCCATGGCAGACGGTCACGTTCCCGTACTCCCCCTGCTCCGGCGGGGCCTGGCGGCGGGCGCCCTCGCGGGCCTCGCCACCGGGCTGTTCTCCCTGCTGCTGGCCGAGCCCCTGATGGACCGTGCCATCCGGCTGGAGGAGAAACGCCAGGAGGGCGAGCACTCGCACGCCGCCGCGGCCGCGGCGGTCACCCACCACGAGGAGCTGTTCTCCCGCGGCACCCAGCACTTCGGCCTCGTCGTCACCGCCGTGGTCGTCGGGCTGGCGCTCGGCGTCTTCTTCGCGGTCGCGCACGCGCTCGTCCACCGCGGATCCGACGCCTCCGCACGCCCCTGGCCCCGCGCGCTCACCCTCGCCGCGGCGGGCTTCGCCGGCCTCTCGCTCCTGCCAGGCCTGCGCTACCCGGCCAACCCGCCGGGCGTCGGCGACGCGGGCACGGTCGGCGACCGCCAGGCAATGTGGATCGCCGCGGTGGCGATCGGCGTGCTCGGCATGGTGCTCGCCCGGCTGGTGCACGTCCGGCTGACGGCGGCGGGCCGTGGTCCCGCCGTGGCCCAGACGGCGGTCGCCGCGACCGTCGTCGCGGTGCTCCTCGCCCTGTTCGCCCTCCCCGACAACCCCGACCCGGTCCCCGTCGAGTCCACGCTCCTCTGGGACTTCCGGATGCTCTCGTTCGCCTCGCACGCGGTGATGTGGGCGGTCCTCGGCGCCACGTTCGGCGCCCTCGGCCTCCGCGCCCTGCGCGAGCGCGGCACGACGACGCACCGGCCGGACCCGGTCCCGACCGCGGCGTAACCCTCGGGCCCGGTGGGCGGGCTTCCCCGCCCACCGGCTCCCGCCTACCGGCTCCCCGTCAGATACGCCGACACCACCACCGTTCCGCCGCCCGCCCCGCCGCCCGCGAGCAGCCGCAGCTCCGCGCGGCCCCCGGCCCGCGCCGCGTACACCCGCCGCGCGTCGAACCGCGTGGCGGTGACCATCGCGACGTCCTCGACCGTGAACTCGGCCACCGTCCCGTCCGCCCGGGACACCCGCACCGCGTCGCCGCGCCTGACCCCGCCGAGGCGGCGGAGGAGCCCCGCGTCGGCCGGCCCGACCAGCACCGCCGCCCCCGAGGCGCCCGGCCGCGCCCCCATCTCGTACCAGCCCCCGCTCCCGTCCCGGCCCTGGCCGGCGACCGGCGCCGCGATCCCCGCCGACTCGACGACGACACGACGCGCGGGCGCGGCCGGCAGCGGGTGCCAGGCCCTGGGCAGCGGATGCGTGGGCGGGCGCCCCACGGCCGCCACATCCCCCGTCAACGGCACCGCTCCGCCCAGGCCCTCCGCCGCGTCATGGCCCCACAGCCACAGTCCGAGCAGCAGCGCCGCCCAGGCCACCCCCGCGATCGCCCTCGCCCGGCCGACGCCGCCGGGCCGCTTCCCATACACCGCCGTCAGCCCGACGCCGCGGCGACCGGGCGACGGCGGCGCCGCACCGCCAGCCCGGCGACGGCCAGCGCCGTGGCTCCGGAGAGCGCCAGGCCGTACGCCTCGGCCCCGCCGAGGCCGCGGCGCGCCGCGTCGTCGGCCGGGGCGAGGTCCGAGTGGGCGCGGTGGACATGGCCGGGGCGTGCGGGGGCGGCGTCCTCCTGGTCCGCGACGGCGGGACCGGCGATGGCCATGACCACCGCCGCCGCACAGACGGCCATACGGAGCGTGAGGGCGAGCGGGCGCATGGTGAAACCTCCTGATACCACCGAGGCTCACGCGCACCGCCGGAAGCCGCATCCGCTGCGGCCCCCGGCTGCTCCGTACGGGTCAGACGCGCTCCGGTACGTTCCAGCGCGTTCCGGCGGGCGTCAGATCCGCTCGACCAGGTCCGCGATGGAGTTCACGACCGTGGACGGCCGGAAGGGGTGCCGGTCGATCTCATCGGGCTGGGTGACCCCCGTGAGCACCAGGAAGGTCTCCATGCCCGCCTCGAGACCGGCCAGCACATCGGTGTCCATCCGGTCGCCGATCATCGCGCTGCTCTCGGAGTGCGCGCCGATCGCGTTCAGCCCGGCCCGCATCATGAGGGGGTTCGGCTTGCCGACGAAGTACGGCTCGGCCCCCGTCGCCTTGGTGATCAGCGCGGCCACGGAACCGGTCGCGGGCAGCGCGCCCTCCGCGGAGGGCCCGGTCTCGTCGGGGTTGGTGGCGATGAAGCGGGCGCCGTTGTCGATCAGGCGGATGGCCTTGGTGAGCGCCTCGAAGCTGTACGTACGGGTCTCGCCGAGCACCACGTAGTCCGGCTCGACGTCGGTGAGGACGTAGCCGATGTCGTGCAGGGCCGTGGTCAGCCCCGCCTCGCCGATGACATACGCCGTGCCGCCGGGCCGCTGGTCGTCCAGGAACTGCGCGGTGGCCAGCGCGGACGTCCAGATGTTGGCGACCGGCACGTCGAGGCCGATCCGGGACAGCCGGGCGTGCAGATCGCGCGGGGTGTAGATGGAGTTGTTGGTGAGCACGAGGAAGGGCTTGCCGGACTCGCGCAGCCGCTTGATGAAGGCGTCGGCCCCGGGCACCGGGATGCCCTCGTGCATCAACACCCCGTCCATGTCGGTGAGCCAGGACTCGATCGGCTTGCGCTCTGCCATTGCGGACACTCCTGCCATGCGCCAGTAACGCGTGAGTGGGGACACCGGCCGCGCCACTGCGAGCGGTGCCGACGAGCCAAGCGTAGTCAGCCGCGCCCGGAGCGGACCGCCCCGGTCCCCTTCTGACCTCGGTAGACCTGTTTGAGCACCCGCTGCGGGGCCGCCGTGGGGCCGCGGCGGGCGGCCCGGCGCGACAGGGCCGGGCGGGCGGCCGATCCTGTTGGTGCAGGGCCGCGTCCCGACGGGCCTCTTCCGCTCCCCCGCGAAGGAGATTCAGATGAGCATCAAGGACAAGCTCAAGGAAGCGATCAACAAAGGCCAGGAGCGGGCGCGGCAGGCCTCGCGCAAGAGCGACAAGGGCGCCGCCGACCAGCGCCGGAGCGGCGCGGAGAAGCTGGACGAGGAGATGCGCCGCCGGGGCGGGCCGCCCCGCGGGCAGTAGCGGCCGCGCCGGGCCTCACCGCCTCAGCCGCCGGGCCTTGACCAGCAGCGCGGTGCCGGTGAGGACGAGCGCGCCGCTGACGACGGCGAGCCGGAGGAGCACGGCGCCCCGGCCCGTCGCGGCGAGTTCCGGCGGCAGATGGTCGCGACTGCTGCCCTCGCCGCGCGGGTCGGTGCCGCCGGAGGCCTCCTCGCGGGTGCGCTCGGTGCGCCCGTCGGCGCCGGTCCTCTGATCGGCGCCGGGCTCGCGGTCGGCAGGGGGCCCGTCGGTGCGGGGCGCGCCGGTACGGGCCCCCTCCGTCCGGGCCTCTCCCGTCTCCTCCGCCCCCGCGCCCCTCGCGTCCCCCGCGCCCCTCGCGTCCCTCGCGCCCTCGACGCTGAAGTCGTAGTCGTCGGACTGGCCGACCCAGTCCCCGTCGTCCGCGCGGCGCTGCATGGTGATGACGTTCGCGGTGACGGGGCCGATCGGCGCGGCGCCGGTGAAGCGGGACCGCACCGCCACCTTCACGCTCCCGTGCGCGGGGACGGTGAACCCCTGGAAGGGGACGTCGAAGACCCCGATGTTCTCGTCCTCGTCGGTGATCTCGAAGGAGACGGGCCGCCATCTGCCGCCCTCGTCGGGGTCCAGGAACTCCATCCGGATGTGGCGGGGCCGCAGCACGTGCCCGCGGTCGACGAGGATCGCGATGGGGTGGATGGCGCGGCACTCGGCGCCCGTGGTGTTGCTCAGCTCCAGGTGCCAGGCGCGCCAGCCGCCGCCCCGCGCGTACCGGGCCGGCCCGCCGTACAGCCGGGCGTCGATCGGGAAGTCGGCGCTCCCCCGCCGCCCGCAGAAGGGCACGGACGCGGACACCGGCACGGACGCGGCGGCTTCCGGGGCGGGCCCGCACCACAGGACCGGCGAGGCGAGCGCGAGCACGGCGGCGGAGTGGGCGGCTCGGACGGCGAGGGTGGAGGGCGAGCGCATGGGCGACCTCTGCGGCGGTGGTTTCCCGAGTGCCCTGCTGCATTCCACCCCGGGCGAGCGACACGCGGCGGCCCGGGCGGATTGCCTCCGTTCGGCGGTCGGCGATTCCCCCGTTCAGCCCATCACACCATCCCCCTTTCAGATCATCGGCCGGTCATCCCACCGCGAACAGCGGCGCCAGCACCAGCTGTGCCGCGCCCTCCGCGACCGCCCCGCCTCCCCGGCCGACCACCTCCACCGGGACCGTACGCCCGCCCGCCCGCGCCGCGTCCGCGGCGAGCGTCTCGGCGACGCCGCGCGCGTACGGCTCGGGCGCGGCCAGCACGACCCGGCCGCCGAGCAGCACCCGGTCGATGTCGAGCAGCCGTACGAGGTTGGCGGCGCCGACGCCGAGCAGGCGCGCCGCCCGGGCCGGATCGCCGTCCGCGACCGCGGCCAGGCACAGCGCCTCCAGGCAGCCGCGGTTGCCGCAGCCGCAGGGCGGCCCGTCCAGCTGGATCACCTGGTGGCCGAACTCCCCGGCGCCGGTGCGGGCCCCTCGGTGGACGGCCCCTCCGAGGACGAGACCGGCGCCCAGCCCGGTGCCGAGGTGCAGATACGCGAACGACTCCGGCGCCGACGCCACGGGCGCGAACGGCCCGGCGGCGGACCGCCGCCGGGCGCGGCCCACGGTGAGCCCCAGGGCGGCGGCGTTGGTGTCCTTGTCGAGGACGACGGGCAGGGCGAGCCGCGCGGCGAGCGCGTCCCGCAGCGGGAGCCCGTCCCAGTGGGGGAAGCCGGTGACGCGGCGCAGCACCCCGGAGCCGTGGTCGAGCGGTCCGGGCGCGGCGACCCCGACCCCGAGCAGCCCGTCGCGGCCGCCGTCGGCCCCGGCGAGCAGCGCCTCGACCTCGTCGGCGGCCACGGCGACCGCCTCCGCGGCCCCCGCGCCGAAGTCGAAGGGGGCCGTGCGCCGGGCGATCGGCGCGCCCGCGAGGTCGACCAGGACGGCCGTCAGCTCATCGCGGTCCAGATGCAGCCCGACCGCCCGCCGCGCGCCCGGGACCAGCCGCAGGACCGCGGGCGGCTTGCCGCCGGTGGACGCCCGGCGGCCCGCCTCGGCGGCCAGCCCGTCCGCCCGCAGCCGGGCCGTGATCTTGCTGACGGCCTGCGGGGTCAGCCCGGTCTGCGCGGCCAGCTCGAGCCGGCTGACCCCGCCCTCGCCCGCGTCGCGCAGCAGGCCGAGGACGAGGGCCGAGTTGTGCCCGCGCAGAGCGGACAGATTGGCTCCCGGCCCAGGGTTGGCTCCGGACCCGGGTCTGGGTCCGGCACCGGGTCTGGCTCCGGGCCCGGCCGCCGAGGACATCGCGCTGTTCACGGCACCATTGTGGCCCGCGCTTGCGCTTCCGCAACACTGTTGTCAAAGTGGTTCCATGGCTGACACCGGCACCGGCACCCCTGGCTCCACCCCCGCGCGCGTCGCCCTCATCGGCTTCGGTCTGGCGGGCTCCGTCTTCCACGCCCCCCTCATCGCCGCCACGGACGGCCTCGTCCTCGACGCCGTGGTCACCTCCAGCCCGGAGCGGCAGCGGCAGGCCGCCGACGAGTACCCCGGGGTGCGCCTCGCCGCCTCCGCCGACGAGCTGTGGGCGCGCGCCGGCGAGCTGGACCTGGTCGTCATCGCCTCCCCCAACCGCACCCACGTCCCCCTCGCCCGCGCCGCCCTGGAGGCCGGGCTGCCGGTCGTCGTCGACAAGCCGCTCGCCGCCACCGCCGCCGAGGCCGAGGACCTGGCCGCGCTCGCCGAGCGCCGCGGCCTGCTGCTGAGCGTCTTCCAGAACCGCCGCTGGGACAACGACTTCCGCACGCTCCGCAAGCTGCTCGCCGAGGGCGCGCTCGGCGAGGTGCAGCGCTTCGAGTCCCGCTTCGAGCGCTGGCGCCCCCAGCTCAAGGGCGGCTGGCGCGAGTCCGGCGACCCGGCCGAGGTCGGCGGGCTGCTGTACGACCTGGGCAGCCACCTCGTGGACCAGGCGCTCACCCTCTTCGGGCCGGTCGCCTCCGTCTACGCCGAGGTCGATGTGCGCCGCCCCGGTGCCCGCACCGACGACGACACGTTCATCGCCCTCACCCACGCCAGTGGCGTCCGCTCCCATCTGTGGATGAGCGCGATCACCGCCCAGCTCGGCCCGCGCTTCCGGGTCCTGGGCAGCCAGGCGGGCTATGTGAAGTACGGCCTCGACCCCCAGGAGGCCGCCCTCCGCGAGGGCCTGCGCCCCGGCACCGGCACCCCCTGGGGCGCCGAACCCGAGGCCGCCTGGGGCCGGCTGGGCGCGGGGGAATCCCCCCTGACCGGCGGCGGCCTGCCCGTGCCGACCCTCCCGGGCGACTACCCCGCGTACTACCGAGCCGTCGCCACCGCCCTCCGCGACGGCACCGCCCCGCCGGTCACCGCCGCCGAGGCCGCGGCCGCCCTCCGCGTCCTGGAGGCGGCCCGCACCTCGGCAGCGGAGGGCCGGGCGGTGCGGATCACGCGTCCTTGAACTCCTGGCGCTGCCGCCCCAGCCCGTCGATCTCCAGCTCGACGACGTCCCCGGCCCGCAGAAACGGCTTGGGGTCCGGCTGTCCCAGGGCCACGCCCGCCGGGGTGCCGGTGTTGATGACGTCGCCCGGGTAGAGGGTCATGAACTGGCTGAGGTAGCGGACCACCTGGGCCACCGGGAAGATCTGGTCCGCCGTGGTGCCGTCCTGCTTCAGCTCGCCGTTCACCCACAGCCGCAGGGCCAGAGCCTGGGGGTCGGGGATCTCGTCGGCGGTGACCAGCCAGGGGCCGAGGGGGTTGAAGGTCTCGCAGTTCTTGCCCTTGTCCCACTGACCGCCGCGCTCGATCTGGAACGCGCGCTCCGAGACGTCATGGGCGATGGCGTAGCCCGCGACCGAGGCGAGGGCCTCCTCGTCGGACTCGAGGTAGCGGGCCGTGCGCCCGATGACCACGGCCAGCTCCACCTCCCAGTCGGTCTTCTCGCTGCCGCGCGGCACCAGGACCGTGTCCTCGGGGCCGACGACCGTGTCCGGGGCCTTCATGAAGAGGATGGGCTCCTCGGGGATCGCGGCACCGGTCTCCGTGGCGTGGTCGTGGTAGTTCAGCCCGATGCACACGATCTTGCCGATCCGGCCCAGCGGCGGGCCGATCCGGGAGTCCCCGGCGTCCAGCGCGGGCAGTTCCCCGGCCGCGACGGCCTCGCGGATCCGGGCGAGCGCCGCCCCGTCGGCGAGCAGGGCCCCGTCGACGTCATTGACCAGGCCCGACAGATCGCGCGGGGTGCCCGTCTCGTCGAGCACCGCCGGGCGCTCCGCCCCCGCAGGTCCGACACGCAGCAGCTTCATTCTGATGACTCCCGTAAGTCGAAGGGCGGCCCTGGCTGGTCGATCCTCACAAGAGCGGCATCCAGTCCGCAAGACTCCGTTCACCTACTGGACCGCGCGCTTCCTTTGACCCCCTCCACCCGGACCGTGCGGTGCAGCAGCGCCCGTTCGACCGCCGTCCAGGTCGTGCTGGTGGCCAGGTAAAGACCCGCCGCGAGCGGCACCACGGCGGCGGTGACCAGGGTGCCGAACGACAGCAGGGGCAGCACCTTGGCCGCACCCGCCGCCATCCCGGCGCCCACCGGCCGGGCGTCCGCCGGCCGGGCGTCCGCCGCGGCCTTCCGCGCGCGCAGGTACGTCCAGGTCGCGACCGCCGCGATCAGCGCGAACAGCGCGAGGTAGACCGGCCCGTGCGGCCCGGTCGGATCCCCGCCCCACCGGCCGCCCAGCGGCGCGCCCGCCAGGGTGTGGTCCAGGAGGTCTCCGGCGCCGCTGCCGGTGGAGAACACGTGGTACATCACGAAGAAGACGGGAAGCTGAAGGAGCATCGGCAGACAGCCCGCGACCGGGGAGACCGACTCCTTCTCGTACAGCTCGGCCATGGCGCGCCGCAGCCGCTCCGGATCGCGCTTGTGGCGGCGGTTCAGCTCGGCCATCTTGGGCGCGAGCGCGGCCCGCGCCTTCTCGCCGCGCGCGGCCGCGCGGGCCAGCGGATGGAGCGCGGCGCGCACGCACAGCGTGAACAGGACGATCGCGGCGGCCGTCGCGGACGCCCCGAAGAGCGGTGCGAGACAGTCGGCGAGCCGGGTCAGCAGCGTGCCCAGCGCGGCGAAAACAGACATGGGAAAGCCCTCCACAGGGTCTCGTCAGTCGAATGAGTCGGCGTGACGAGCCGCGTGGGCTCCGGCGATGAAGCTACGGGGAGAAGCTACGGGGAGAGGAGCGCCTGCGCGGCCGTCGGCAGGCGACGGCCGGGCGCTCGCGGCCGCGGCCGGCCGGAGGCGTCGGGATCCCGCTGGGCCAGGAACGCCGTGCGGTGCTCCCGGTCCCGTATCGCGGTGCGTATTCGCCCCGGCGGAAGCGGGGCGAGACAGCGCGCGGCCAGCAGGGCGCAGGTCAGCAGCGCGGCCGCGAGCGCGGCGGTCGCGGCGAGGGCGACGGCGCTGAGCAGGCCGGTGTGGGTGAGGAGCGATCCGGTCAGCAGGAACAGGAGCACGCCGAGGTGCATCCGCGCCACTTCAACGCGATGGACCATCAGCCTCCCCCTCCCCCGCAACACACGTGCCCCACAACACACGTGCCCCGCCCCTCCGTTACTCCACTCCCGACGAGTCTAATCGCCGCCACCGACAGTGCGGGGCTCGGCCGCCTTCAGCCGGCCCCAGACCACCAGCCGGTACCGGGAGGTGTACTCCGGGGTGCAGGTCGTCAGCGTGATGTAGTGGCCCGGCTCGGTGTAGCGGTAGCGCGGATGCGTCGAGCTGTACGGCACCGCCGCGACGACCGTGCCGTCGGAGGGCGAGGTGCGCGCCAGGGTCCGCTCGACGACGTACGTATAACGCGAGCCCGCGACCTCGACGCGGACCGTGTCGCCCGGGCGCACCTCGTCGAGGTGGCGGAACGGCTCGCCATGCGTGTTGCGGTGGCCCGCGAGCGCGAAGTTGCCCGCCTGCCCCGGCTGCGCGGTCTTCGGGTAGTGGCCCACGTACCCCTTGTTGAGCACCCCGGCCCTGCTGATGCCCTCGGCCACGGGGGCGGTCAGCCCGATGCGCGGGATGCGCAGCACGGCGTACGCCTGGTCCGGGCGCGGGGCCCGGTTTCCGGTGGCCGCCGGGGAGGTGCGGGCCGCCCCGCGGCCGGAGTCCGGGGCACCCGCCCCGGGCGAGGCCCCGTCCGGGGAGCCGCCGGAGGGGTCCTCGGCCGAGCCGTCCCCGGCCCCCTCCCCCGCCCCGCTCCGCCACTGCCGCTCCAGCGCGGCCACCTCCCGCTGAGCGCCCTCCCGCGCCTGCCGGTTGGTCCACCACAGCTGGTGGACGACGAAGAGCAGCATGACAAGACCGAGGGTGACGATGAGCTCCGCCCCGGTCCACAGGACCCGCGCCAGGACGGCCCGCCGCGGGCGCCGCCCCCGTACGACCACCGGTAACCGCTGCCGTCGCACCGCCGACCTCCCTCCGGTCGGGGCACCATAGGCCCTGCGGCCCGCACTCTCCATAGCGAGGCGCGCGGAAGCCCGAAGCCGCCCCCCTACCCCCCGACCAGCCGCGAGATCGTATAGATCGCCAGCCCGGCCAGCGCGCCGACGACCGTGCCGTTGATCCGGATGAACTGGAGATCCCGCCCGATGTGCGCCTCGATCTTCCGGGAGGTGTGCTCCGCGTCCCACCCCGCCACCGTCTCGGTGATCAGCGAGGTGATCTCGTCGCGGTAGGTGGTGACCACGTACACCGCCGCGTCCTCCAGCCAGCCGTCGACCTTCGCCCGCAGCCGCTCCTCGGTGGCCAGCCGCGCGCCGAGCGAGAGGATCGCCGCACGCGCCCGCAGCCGCAGTTCGCTGCGCTCGTCCTCCGCCGCCGCGACGATCATCGCCCGCACGGAGGCCCACGCCGAGGCGATCAGGTCCTGCACCTCGCCCCGCCCCAGCACCTCCGTCTTCAGCCGCTCCACCCGCGCCCGGGTGTCCGTGTCGGACTGGAGGTCGCCCGCGAAGTCGCTCAGGAAGCGGTCCAGCGCCCCGCGCGCCGGATGCGCCGGCATGTCGCGCATCTCGGTGACGAACCGGAGCAGTTCCTTGTAGACCCGCTCGCCGACCTTCCGGTCGACGAACCGCGGCGTCCAGCCGGGCGCGCCGCCCGCCACCGCCTCCATCACCGACTCGTTGTGCTCGACCAGCCAGTCGTGGGCGCGCACGCACACCAGGTCCACGGCCCGGTGGTGCCCGCCGTCCGCGACGATCCGCTCCAGCATCTTGCCGAGGCCCGGCGCGATCTCCTGCGCGTCGGCGCGCCGGGTGATCGCCTCGCCCACCACGGCCTGGACGTCGGAGTCGCGCAGCACGGTGAGCGCGCCGCGCAGGGCCGTCGCCAGTTCGGCCGTCACCCGGTCGGCGTGGGCGGGCTCGGCCAGCCAGGTGCCCAGCCGGCTGCTGATGCCGACGGACCGCAGCCGCATCCGCACCACGTCCCCGGACAGGAAGTTCTCGCCGACGAACTCGCCGAGGCTCACCCCCAGCTGGTCCTTCTTGGTCGGGATGATCGCGGTGTGCGGGATGGGCAGCCCCATGGGCCGCCGGAACAGCGCGGTCACCGCGAACCAGTCGGCCAGGGCGCCGACCATCCCGGCCTCGGCGGCCGCCGCCACATACCCGGCCCAGCCGCCCGCCCCCGCCGCCCGCGCCCAGGTGGCCAGCGCGTACACGACGGCGACGGCCAGCAGCAGCGCCGTGGCGATCGTCTTCATGCGGCGCACGCCACGGCGCTTCTCCAGGTCCAGGGGGCTGTCCGAGGAGAAGGCGGCCCTCGCGGCCGCGGGCGGCGGCTGGCCCGCCTCACCCGTCGTCATCCGGTCCATTCGCTCCACCCGGTCGAGCCGTCCCCTCGGTCATTGTCTCTTTCTGCCCCGATCCCGATCACGGTCGCCCGATCGCAGCCGCCCGATCACGGTCGCCCGATTTCAGCCGCCTGATTTCAGTCGCCTATGAGTGGAACGTACGGGGGGTTCCCATCGTCTGAGTGGGCGAGCGACCCCGTACGCCAGGGGCAGGCCGACGGGCGAACGCGTCCCGCGCCATGGGATCATGGTGGACCGACCGGACCGCGTCGGCGTCGCTGTTCTCTCGCCGTTCCCGTCCACTTTCGTCAAGCCCAGGCTCCGTCTGCCCGAGGAGACACCCGTCCATGAGTGCGCCCCCCATGCCCAGACGCACGGCCTACGCCGTGCTCGCCGGGCTGGCGGCTGTGGTGGTCCTCGTCTCGACCGCGATATTCGTCGGAGTCGGCAACAGCGACGGAAACATCGACGCCGCCACCCCCAACCCCCGCAGCTCCGCCGCCCCGGCCTCGGCCGGCTCCTGGGTGGGCACCTGGTCCACCTCCCCCGCGGCGGCCGAGCCGAACACCCTGCGGGGCTACGCCGGCATGTCGATACGGAACGTCGTCCACACCAGTGTCGGCGGCAGCCAGGCGCGCATCCAGCTGTCCAACCTCTACAGCGCCCGCCCGCTGACGATCACGCACGCCTCGCTGGCCCTGGCGGCCGCCCCCAGCAACCCCACCGCCACCGCGGGCACCATGCGCCGACTCACCTTCGGCGAGCAGTCCTGGGTGACCATCCCGGCCGGCCAGTCCGTCACCAGCGACCCGGTGCGGCTGGACATCCCGGCCGACGCCGACCTGCTGGTGACCACCTACGCCCCGCGCGCGTCCGGCTCGGTGACCTACCACCCGCACGCCCGCCAGACCTCCTACCTGGCCCGCGGCGACCGTACGGAGGACACCGTCGGCGTGGCCTACACCGAGCAGAGCCCCTACTGGCGCTATCTGACGGCCGTGGACGTGTGGAGCACGGAGGCGCAGGGCGCCGTCGCCGTCCTCGGCGACTCCATCACCGACGGCATCACCTCCACCGCCGGGGCCAACCACCGCTGGACCGACTTCCTCGCCGAGCGGCTGCGCACCGAGTCCGGAGCGCCCCGCTACAGCGTGCTCAACTCGGGGATCAGCGGCAACCGCGTGCTGTCCGACGGCACGCAGGTCCCGCCGAACAACCCCAGCGCCCTGTCCCGCTTCCGGCGCGACGTGCTCTCCCGTACGGGCGTCAGGGCCGTCGTGATCGAGCTGGGCGTCAACGACATACTGCGCACCCCGCACGAGACGGACCCGGACACGATCGTCGCCGGGCTGCGGCGGCTGACCGAGCAGGCGCACGCCCGCGGGCTGCGCGTCATCGGCGCCACCCTCGCGCCCTTCTACGGCCACCGCGGCTACACCCCGCAGCTGGACGCCGTGCGCCAGCAGGTCAACGCGCAGATCCGGTCCGGCCGGGTCTTCGACGACGTGGTCGACTTCGACAAGGCGCTGCGCGACCCGATCTTCCCGCTGCGGCTGCGCCCGTCGTACGACTCGGGCGACCACCTCCACCCCAGCGACGACGGCTACCGGGCGATGGCGCGGGCGCTGGACCCGCAGGACCTGAAGGGCGGCGTGGCCGCCGCCCTCTAGACCGTGTCGGTCAGGCCCCGCCGCTCAGTCCCCGCCGCTCAGTCCTCGCCGCCCTCGAGCCGGAGCCGCTTGCGCTCCTCCTTGAGGCGCTTGCGCTCCTCCCTGCGCAGCTTGCGCTCGACGGCCACGCCCCCGAACAGCGCGAGCCCGGTGACGGTCACCCGCGGCGAGTCCGGTGCGCCGTCACCGGCCCCGCTGTGGTCGAAGGCGCCCATGATGCCGACGCCGCTGACATGCACATCCAGGTCCGGCGGTGCCGTGATCTGGAGCCCGCCCATGATCGCGAAGCAGCGGATCACCGTGTCGCGATCCTCGAAGCGGGCCTCGCGCAGATCGATCTCCCCGCCGCCCCAGAAGACGAAGGAAGTGAAGCGGCGCGCCACGGTCCAGGCGCCCTTGCGCTGGAAACCGCTCATGATGGCGATCCCGGTCCGGGAGGTCGGCGGAGAGCCGATCCGCTCCGCCCAGCCGCCCTCGGCCGCGGGCGCGAGGTCGGCGGCGGGGCGGCCGGGCACCGGGAGGTCCCGTACGAGCGGTTCGAGCTCCCCGTGGGTCCGGGCCCGGTACGCCGCGTCCAGCCGCTCGTCGAACTCCTCCATGGTGAGGCGTCCTTCGGCGACGGCTTCCCGGAGCACCTCGGCGATCCGCTCGCGCTCGGCGTCCGAGGCCCGCATCTCCAGCCCGGCCTGAGGTTGGGGTGTCATGTCCCCCGAGGATGCACCGCTCGTCATATGGACAGACTAGTGGCGCGGGGCCAACAGGCCACGTCCAACGGACCGGGTCCTTCAGACCGGGTCGGCCGCCCGCCGCGCCGGCTCCCCCTCCGTATCGCCCGCCGTCCCGCCCTCCCCTGCCTCCGCCCCGCGCCCCGCCGGATACAGCATCTTGGCGATCACGTCCTCGATGTCCGGCTCCCGCACCGACAAATCGACCAGCGGATATCCCTCCGCCACCGCCGCCACGATCGGCGCCGCGCTGCTCCCGGCCGGGAACGCCAGCCACTGCCGGGGCCCCTCCACCTTCACCGTCCGCGAGCCGGGCACCTCGATCGGCGGCAGCTCCCGCTCCAGGTCGACCACCAGCGTCCGCTCGCTCTCGCCCACCGCGTGCAGCCCGTCGAGCCCGCCGTCGTACACCAGCCGCCCGTGGTCGATGACCATCACCCGCCGACACAACTGCTCGATATCGGTGAGGTCATGAGTGGTCAGCAGCACGGTGGTGCCCTGCTCGGCGTTCACCTCGCGCAGAAACTCCCGCACCTTCGCCTTGCTGACCACATCCAGCCCGATCGTCGGCTCGTCGAGGTAGAGCACCTCGGGGTCGTGCAGCAGGGCGGCCGCGATGTCGCCGCGCATCCGCTGGCCGAGGGAGAGCTGACGGACCGGCACGTCCAGGAGCTCGCCGAGTTCGAGGAGTTCGACGCAACGGTCGAGGTTCTCCCGGTACCGGGCGTCAGGGATCCGGTACATCCGCCGCACCAGCGCGTACGAGTCGCGCAGCGGCAGGTCCCACCACAGCGTCGTACGCTGCCCGAAGACCACCCCGATACGGCGCGCCAGCCGGGTCCGCTCGCGCGAGGGGTCGATCCCGGCCACCCGCAGCCGGCCGCCGCTGGGCACCAGGATCCCGGTGAGCATCTTGATCGTGGTGGACTTCCCGGCGCCGTTGGGCCCGATGTAGCCGACCATCTCCCCGCGCGCCACCCGGAAGCTGAGGCCGTCGACGGCGCGCACCTCGCGCCGCTCGCGGCGCAGCAGCCCGGCCCGGCGCCGCACCTGGAAGACCTTCTCGACCCCGTCGAGCTCGATGAAGTCGTCGGTGAAATCGTCGGTGGAATCGTTCGTCCCGGCCATCCCGGCTCCTCTCACTCTCCTCTCCCTCTTCTCATCCCTCACCCGTCAGCTGCCCGTGCTCCGATACGACCGCAGCCCCGCCCGCCAGGCCAGCCCGGCCAGCGCGCAGCAGCCCAGCGCGACCAGCGGGGCGCCGAAGCCGATCCAGCCGGGCAGGCCCAGCGGGTTCTCCCGGCGCAGGATGTGGAGCGCGGGCAGCCAGTTGACGAAGGCCAGCGGGATGACGAAGGTGACGCCGCGCAGCAGGTCCTTCGCGAACACCGTCGGCGGGTACTGGAGCAGCGTGTTGCCGCCGTAGGTGAAGGAGTTCTGCACCTCGGAGGCGTCGTTGGCCCAGAACTGGAAGGCCCCGCCGGCCACGAACACCGCCCCGAAGATCGCGCCCCCGCTCAGCAGCATCACCGGCACCAGCAGCACCCGGTCGGCCGTCCAGTCGATGTCCAGCCGGACCAGCGACCAGATGAGCAGCAGCAGCCCCTGGGTGATCCGGCCCAGCCTGCGCAGCGCGAACCGGTCGGCGGCGGCCTGCGCGAGGATCGGCACCGGCCGCACCAGCAGGGTGTCCATCGTCCCGTCGCGGACCCGGCGGCCGATCCGGTCCATGCTGCCCAGGGTCAGATCGGTGAGGCCGAAGGCGGTGCTGGTGGTGCCGTAGAGGAAGGCCACCTCGGGCAGGGAGAAGCCGCCGAGCGTGCCGACGTGCGAGAACATCAGCACGATGACGACGAAGTCGAGCCCGGTCGCCAGGAAGTTCCCGAGCGTCATGATCAGGAACGAGGTGCGGTACGCCATCGTGGAGCGCACCCACATCCCGATGATCAGCAGGTAGGCGCGCAGCCCGTAGTAAGCGCGGGAACGAAGGGGCTCGCGGGAACGAAGGGGCTCGCGGGAACGAAGCGGCTCGCGGGAACGAAGCGGCTCCGGGGAGCGAAGGGTCTCCGGGGAACCAAGCGGCTCAGCCACCCTGGACCACCACCTTCCGGGTGGCGACCGACTGAAGCGCCCGCCCCGCCGCGAACAGCACGACCGCCCACCCCGCCTGGAAGGCGAACGCCCGCACGAGCCCGGCCCCGCGGTGCTCCTCCAGAAAGACATCCGCGGGCACCTGGAGCATCGCCGCCCACGGCAGCGCCCGGGCCGCCTCGCCCAGCTGCCCCGGGAAGACGTTCAGCGGAAGGATCATCCCGGAGAAGAACAGACACAGCAGTCCGCTCATCATCGAGATCCCCGTGCTGTCGAGCAGCCAGAAGGCGGTGAGCGCGACCAGATAGTGCATCGCGAAGCCGACGCACACCGCGAGGGCGACCGACAGCAGAAACCAGACCCAGGTCAGCGCCGAGCCGGGCAGCGTCAGCTCGAAGAACAGCGAGCCGAACACCATGGGCAGGATCCCGCGCCCCAGCAGCTGGAACGCGGCCCGGCCGAGATCCCCGGCCAGCCACCACAGCTGGAGATCCACCGGCCGGTAGAGATCGACGGCGATGTCGCCGGAGCGGATCCGCTCCTGGAGCTCGTCCTGGAAGCCCCCGCCCATCAGCGCCACGGTCGCCAGCAGCGCCTGGCCCAGCCAGACGAACGTCAGCGCCTGGGAGAGGTCATAGCCGCCCAGGTGCGGCCGCTGGTCCCACAGGGCCGTATAGGTGTAGGCGACGATGAAACCGAAGACCGTATTGGTGAAAACCCCGGCCGCGGTGGCGACCCGATAGGTCGCATAGCGCCGGAAGCCGGTCACCGCGACGGCCGCGTACAGCCGCATAGGGCCGCCCGCCTCCTTCCCACCCATTCCCGCCCGGCCTTCCCGCCCATTCCCGCTTGACACCAAAGCCCAGGAGCCTAGCCGCGCGGCCGGGGAGAGAGCCAGGCATTATTCACCCGGTCGGAGCACGGAACACCACCCGGATGGCGGGCGCAACATCATCCATTCCGCCGGTCACAGAGCCGTCACAGGTGTTAGCCACGGCCCCGGTCCGGAACGGATGATGCGACAGTGTTTTACGGGGCGTACCAGGCCAATCGCCCGACCGTGCACGATTCCGCCGCGGCGCAACCCTCGACGGCGGCCGAGGAGTCTCAAAGGACATGAGCGACGAGCCCCAACTGATCGACGGCGGCATGGGCGGCCCGGACGTCACCAGCCCCCATGGCGTGGGCGACCCCAGGTCCGCGCGCCCCAAGGGCAGAAAGGGCCGTCCCAAGCGCACCGGCTGGCGCCGGGCGCTCCCCACCTGGCGGATGGTGGTCAGCGGCCTCCTGGTGATCGTGTTCCTCGTCGCGGGCGGGCTCGTCACCGGCTATCTGCTCGTCGACATCCCCGCGGCCAAGGACATCGCCATCGCCCAGAGCAATGTCTTCCTCTACTCCGACGGCACCCCGCTCGCCCGCGAGGGCAAGATCAACCGGGAGAACGTACCGCTCAGCCAGGTGCCCAAGGCCACCCAGCACGCGGTGCTCGCCGCCGAGGACCGGGACTTCTACGCCGAGTCGGCGATCAACCCCGAGGCGATGCTCCGGGCCGCCTGGAACACCGCCACCGGCAAGGGCAAGCAGTCCGGCTCCACCATCACCCAGCAGTACGTGAAGAACTACTACCTGGACCAGGAGCAGACCGTCTCCCGCAAGGTGAAGGAGTTCTTCATCTCGATCAAGCTGGACCGGGAGGTGAGCAAGGACGACATCCTCGAGGGCTATCTCAACACCAGCTACTTCGGGCGCAACGCCTACGGCATCCAGGCCGCCGCCCAGGCCTACTACGGCAAGGACGCCAAGGACCTGGACCTCGGCCAGGGCGCGTACCTCGCGACCCTGCTCAACGCCCCCAACGCCTACGACGTGGTCACCCACCCGCAGAACAAGGACCGGGCGCTGGCCCGCTGGAACTACGTCCTGGACGGCATGGTCAAGAAGGACTGGCTGACCAAGGCCGCCCGCGACAGGATGACCTTCCCGGCCCCCGGCAAGGTCACCGCCCAGTCGGGCATGTCGGGGCAGCGCGGATATCTGGTCGAGGCCGTCGAGGCGTACCTCACCGAGAACGGCGTCATCGACGAGCAGACCCTGGCCCGCGGCGGCTACCGGATCACCACCACCATCGACCGGAAGAAGCAGAACGCCTTCGTCAAGGCGGTGCGCGAGAAGCTGATGAGCAAGCTCAGCGACTCCCGGAAGGTCGACTCGTACGTCCGCGCGGGCGGCGCCTCGATCGACCCGAAGACCGGCCAGGTGGTCGCCCTCTACGGCGGCATCGACTACACCAAGCAGTTCGTCAACAACGCGACGCGCACCGACTACCAGGTCGGATCCACCTTCAAGCCGCTCGTGCTCGCCTCCGCGCTCCAGAACGGCTCCACCACGCAGGCCGGGGAGCAGATCACCCCCTACACGATCTACGACGGCACCAACAAGCGCGAGGTCGTCGGGCCCGACGGGCCCACCGGCTACAGCCCGGCCAACGAGGACGACGTCGACTACGGCGACATCGACGTCACCACGGCCACCGACAACTCCGTGAACTCCGTCTACGCCCAGATGGCGCAGGACGTCGGCCCGGCCAAGGTCAAGCAGACCGCCATCGCCCTCGGCGTCCCCAAGGACACCCCCGATCTGACCGCCTCCCCCTCCATCGCGCTCGGCCCCGCCACGGCCAGCGTGCTGGACATGACCGAGGCGTACGCGACCCTCGCCAACCACGGCGTCCACACCCCGTACAGCCTGGTCTCGAAGATCACCAAGGACGGCCAGCAGCTCGAACTCCCGTCGCACAAGACCGACAAGGCCATCACGCGCGCCGCCGC
The DNA here is from genome assembly GCF_040302705.1 of Streptomyces sp. NPDC097640. Lineage (NCBI taxonomy): Bacteria > Bacillati > Actinomycetota > Actinomycetes > Kitasatosporales > Streptomycetaceae > Streptomyces > Streptomyces sp. NPDC097640. Next base: position 39,358 of record NZ_JBEOSB010000035.1, on the reverse strand, counting down.
CGACTCCACCACCACGGTCCTCCAGAGCGTGGTGGACGGCGGCACCGCCACCGCGGCCCAGGCCGCCGGGCACCCCGCCGCGGGCAAGACCGGCACCGCGGAGGACGACAAGGCGGCCTGGTTCGCGGGGTACACCCCGGACCTGGCGACGGTCGTGGCCGTGATGGGCCAGGACTCCGCCACCGGCACACAGAAGTCGCTGTACGGGGCGACCGGCCTGGCCCGCATCAACGGCGGCGGCTACCCCACGGAGATCTGGTCCGCGTACACCGCCGCCGCGCTCCACGGGCGCACCCCGGCCGAGTTCGACCTGCGCCCCGAGGGCGGCACCGACGCCGACACCCTGCCGCTCCCCCCGGCCACCACCGATCCGGCCGTCACCACCCCGCCGGTCACCAGCGCCCCGCCGTCCACACTCCCGGCCGACCCGACCGCCGACCCGTCCCTGCCGACCCTCACCCCGCCGGCGAACCCGACCACCCAGCCGACCTACACCCCGCCGACGGGCCTCCCGGGGACGGCGGATCCCCCGACGGCCGATCCGGGCGGCCCCGGCGGCCCGGTCGACCCCGGGCTCCCGGAGGCGGGCGGCTGAGGCGGGCGGCTGAGGCGGGCCGGGAAAACACGGAGGGTGGTGACCGAGGTCACCACCCTCCGTGTTTCGCGCATACGACTCTCAGAGATACAGCCCCGTGGAGTCCTCGGACCCCTCCAGCCGCTCGGCCGCGACCGCGTGCAGATCGCGCTCCCGCATCAGGACGTACGCCACGCCGCGGACCTCGACCTCGGCCCGGTCCTCCGGGTCGTAGAGCACCCGGTCGCCCGGCTCCACGGTCCGTACGCTCTGCCCGACCGCGACCACCCCGGCCCAGGCCAGCCGCCTGCCGACCGCCGCGGTCGCCGGAATGACGATGCCGCCGGTCGAGCGCCGCTCGCCCTCCGGGATGTCGGTTCGGACCAGCACCCGGTCGTGCAGCATCCGGATGGGCAGCTTGTCATGGGACGTGTTCGTACTCACGCCCCTGACCGTACCTGGCCCGGCGGCACACCGGAGGCACAGGACGGGCAAAGCCTCGCCCACCGCCCCCGGGCCGCCCTTCGGCCGCCCGCTGCGCTACGAACGGCGACGCCGCGATGACATCGCGTACAGCCCGGCGAGCCCCACCACCACGAGCGCCACCGGAATGATCCGCTCCAGCCGCGGCGCCCCCTCCTCGGAGACGAACTGCGCGCGCACGCCGCTGACCGCGCGGTTCACGGAGACATAGGCCCGCCCCGCCGTCCGGTCCACGGCCGACATCGCCTTCGCCTTCGCGTCCCCGACGATGGTCTTGGGGTGCACCCGCTCCCCGATCTCGTCGAGCGTCGCGGCGAGCTGCTGCCGCCTGCGGGCGATGTCCGCCTCGATCTGCGCAGGGGTCCTGGCCTCCGACACCGCGCTGCCTCCGTCAATCTCGATGATCCGGTGATGGACAGTCTGTCAGCTCCCCCCGGCCCGCGCCCCACAGCACCCCCGATCGGCGAGCTGACTAATGTCGGGTGGGTACACACCCGCGCCCCGCGCACGTGCCACGAGGAGACCCCACCATGAGCGAGCGCCTACAGCCCGGCGACACCGCCCCCGCCTTCACCCTCCCCGACGCGGACGGCAACCCTGTCTCGCTCGCCGACTACGCCGGCCGCAAGGTGATCGTCTACTTCTACCCGGCCGCCCTCACCCCCGGCTGCACCAAGCAGGCCTGCGACTTCACCGACAACCTCGACCTCCTCGCCCAGCACGGCTACGACGTCGTCGGCATCTCCCCGGACAAGCCCGAGAAGCTGGCGAAGTTCCGCGACAAGGAGAACCTCAAGGTCACCCTCGTCGGCGACCCCGACAAGGAGATCCTCCAGGCGTACGGCGCCTTCGGCGAGAAGAAGATGTACGGCAAGACCGTCACCGGCGTGATCCGCTCCACGGTCGTCGTCGACGAGCAGGGCAAGGTCGAGCGGGCCCTGTACAACGTCCGCGCCACGGGCCACGTCGCCAAGATCATCAAGGACCTGGGCCTCTGACCCGCTCCTGCCCCGGCGCCGCGGGGATCACCACCCCGTGGCGCCGTCAATCCGCTCGCGCAGCAGATCCGCGTGGCCGTTGTGGCGCGCGTACTCGGCGATCATGTCCACCATGATCCGCCGCAGCGCGATCGGCTCCCCGGTCCGCTTCCGGATCCCTGTCACATCCAGCGACTCCGCGGCGGCCACGATCTCCCGCGAACGCTCGCACTCCGCCCGCCACACCGCGAACGCCTCCGCGGGGTCGCCCTCGAGGGCCTCGAAGTCCTGGTCGGGGTCGTCGTCCGAGTAATACAACAGCGGAACGTCCTCACCGGCGAACTGAATACGGAACCACCAGCGCTCCACCCCCGCCAAGTGCCGCACCAACCCATGCAGGGACATCCCCGACGGCGCCACCCCCCGTTCCGAAAGCCGCCCCGGCTCCACCCCCGCGCACTTCGACTCGAACGTCGCCCGCTGCCACTCCAGCACCCCGCCCAACACCTCCCGCTCCCCACCCACCGCGGGCGGGTCGACCCTCGCGCTCTCCTGGCCCCACCTCGGCGCGAAGTGCTGGGGCACGGCTGATCCGCTCATCGTCCGCCTCCTTCATCGAGTGGGCGGGAGTCTGGCAGGTGCCACTGACAGTGAGGCGTGTCCCGATGCGTCAGGCGAAATGCGTGACCCCTGAGCGACCGATTCGTTACTCAGTGCGATGGTGAGACATGTGGTCGCACGGGGAGGGGAATCATGCGGATCGGACAGGCCATGCCTGACCCTTACGAACGGGAGCGGTTGGCCACCGCGGTCGCCGAGTCCAGCGGGTGGACCGACCTGATGCGCCGACTCGGCGTCACGGTCAGCGGCGGCCGACGACGTGTCCTTCAGTGCAGGGTGGCCGAGTACAGGCTCGATACCAGCCATTTCAAGAGGGGGAACTCATCGTGCAAGTTCTCCGATGAGGCGATAGCCCAGGCGGTTGCGTCATCGACCACCCTCCGCGAGGTCGCGGTCAAGCTCGGCGCCACACCGGCGACTGGCACGTTGTCGCACCTCAGGCGCCGGATCGCAGCTGCGGGAATCGATGTCGCCCACTTCCCCGGCCTCAACCGCCGACAACCCGAATTGCCGTTCACCGCTGAGGAACTCCGCGAAGCCGCCTCGTCAGCGCGGAGCATCCGGGGCGTGGCCCGCGCGCTCTACGCCCCGGATGACGGCCGATCACGCGCCGCCCTGGGGCGCATGCTCAAGGAATCAGGCATCGACACGAGTCACTTCCGAAACTCGCGCCTCGCGATCCCGGAGGGCTCTCTTCGGGAGGCGGTTCTCGGCGCCAGGAGCTTCGCCGAGGTCATGCGGCTGCTCGGGCTTCGGGTGGACTACACGAACCACCGACGGGTGCGGCAGCAAGCGGCTCAGCTAGGGATCGACACTTCCCACTTCACGCGGAAGACCTGGGGCACGGTCCCGGGCAAGAAGCCGAAGTCCGTGGCGGATGAAGTGCTTCAGCTGCTCCTGGAAGGGTCGCCGCGCGTGAACCGCCGCCGTCTGCATCAGGCGCTCCAAGAGGTCGGAGTCCCGTACTCCTGCGTGTCCTGCGGCAACGCCGGTGAGTGGCTGGGTAAGCCGATCACACTACAGATCGATCACGTCAATGGCGACTGACTGGACAACCGCCGCGAGAACCTGCGGTACCTGTGCCCGAACTGCCACGCCCTTACCGACACCTGGTGTCGGCGTGGGAAGAAGAGCACCACCACCTAGCGCTCACCCCGATACCGTCACAGTCACCAGGCCGGTAGCATGGCCTGGGACTGGCGGCCGTGGCGTAATTGGCAGCCGCGCGGCGTTTAGGTCGCCGTGGGAGAAATCCCGTGTGGGTTCGAGTCCCACCGGCCGCACCGCAGAAGGGGTGGCTCGCTGAACCGGCGAGCCACCCCTTCGACGTCGGTCACCCCATCAGATCCCGCACCAGCGGCGCGAGCGCCCGGAACGCCTTGCCCCGGTGGCTGATCGCGTTCTTCTCCTCGGGGGTCAGCTCGGCGCAGGTGCGGGTTTCGCCGTCGGGCTGGAGGATCGGGTCGTAGCCGAAGCCTCCGCCGCCGGTGGGTTCGCGGCGGAGGGTGCCGGGGAGGCGGCCGGTGACGACGCGTTCGGTGCCGTCGGGGAGGGCGAGGGCGGCGGCGCATTCGAAGTGGGCAGCACGGTGTTCGTCGGGGACGTCGCCGAGCTGGGCGAGCAGCAGGTCGAGGTTGGCCCGGTCGTCGCCGTGGCGGCCCGACCAGCGGGCAGAGAAGATGCCGGGGGCGCCGCCGAGGACGTCCACGCACAGCCCGGAGTCGTCGGCGACGGCGGGGTGGCCGGTGGCCCGGGCCAGGGCGTGGGCCTTGAGGAGGGCGTTCTCGGCGAAGGTCACCCCCGTCTCCTTGACGTCGGGGACCTCCGGATAGGCGTCGGCGCCCACGAGTTCGACGTCGAGGCCGACGTCATCCAGGATGGCGCGCAGCTCGATGATCTTGTACGTGTTGCGGGTGGCGAGGATCAGACGCTTCATGGCTGTCGATTATCGACGCTGTCGCGGCTGACGGTGCCGTCAGGGGGTACAGACCTTGGTCAGCTCGTCGGCCGCGTCCTTGATGGGGCTGAGGTCGGGGTCCTCGCCCTTGTCGATGGCGGTCTGGACGTTGTCCACGGCCTTCTGGAGGTGGTCGACGGCCTTGCCGACATCCGCGTCGCCGGTCTTGTCCTTGGCCTCGTCGATGTCCTTCTTGAGGGCGTCGAGGACGTGGTCGGCGTTCTGCGGGTCGGTCACCGCGTCCTGGAGGTTGTCCACGCCGGTCGTTATGTCGACGGCGAGTTGCGCGCAGTCGATGGCCCTGTCGACCGCGCTGCACCCGACGGTGATCGGCAGGGCGAGGGCGACGGCGGCGAGAGCGGTGAACGCGGTCGTACGGCGGTAACGGCGGTTGCGGTCGAATCGGCCGAGGTGGTGGTGGCGCGGCGTCATGGACGGGTCCCCTCCCCTGGTGGCGGTGCGGGCGCACGCCGTCGCGTACGCCCGCATCGGAGTATCCGAGTGTTCGAGTATCCGTACCTGACTACACGCCACCGGCCGTCAGCAGGTTGCTTTTTGATGTTCCGCCGGCACCGGAATGGCGGGATTCACAGCTCGCCGGCGAGCGCCGCGCGCTGGATCCCGGCCAGTTCGCCGCAGCCCGCGACGGCCAGGTCGAGCAGCGCGTTCAGCTCCTCGCGCGCGAAGGGCTCGCCCTCGGCGGTGCCCTGGACCTCGACGAAGCGCCCGTCGCCCGTGCAGACGACGTTCATGTCGGTCTCGGCGCGCACGTCTTCCTCGTAGCACAGGTCGAGCAGCGGGATGGCGCCGACGATGCCGACGCTGACGGCCGAGACGGTGCCGGTCAGCGGCTGGCGGCCGGCCTTGATGAGCTTCTTGCCCTGGCCCCAGGCGATGGCGTCGGCGAGGGCCACATACGCGCCGGTGATGGCCGCGGTGCGGGTGCCGCCGTCGGCCTGGAGCACATCGCAGTCCAGGACGACGGTGTTCTCGCCGAGGGCCTTGAAGTCGATGACGGCGCGCAGGGAGCGGCCGATGAGGCGGGAGATCTCGTGCGTACGGCCGCCGATCTTGCCGCGGACGGACTCGCGGTCGCCGCGGGTGTTGGTGGCGCGCGGCAGCATGGCGTACTCGGCGGTGACCCAGCCCTCGCCGCCGCCCTTGCGCCAGCGCGGCACGCCCTCGGTGAAGCTGGCCGTGCACAGCACGCGGGTGCCGCCGAAGGAGACGAGGACGGAGCCCTCGGCGTGCTTGCTCCATCCGCGCTCGATGGTCACCGGGCGGAGCTGGTCGGGCGTGCGGCCGTCGATACGAGACATGGGGCGAGCCTATCGGCAACGCCGGGGGCGGTTCGGTTCGGTTCTACGGGGTTCAGGCCGATCGAGCCACTCACATGAGGTCTTCGATGTCTGCGGCGACGGGGTCCGCGTCGGTGCCGATGACGACCTGGATGGCGGTGCCCATCTTCACCACGCCGTGTGCGCCGGCGGCCTTGAGCAGGGCCTCGTCGACGAGGTCGGCGTCCTTGACCTCGGTGCGGAGCCGGGTGATGCAGCCCTCGACCTCGATGATGTTGTCGATACCGCCGAGCCCGGCGACGATCTTCTCAGCCTTGCTGGCCATGTCCACTCCTGTTGTCTCGGCTTGATCTTGGCTTGTCTCGGCCCTGGGGCGATACCGACGAGCGGGTTGTCATACGTTAACCATGTTTAGTCCCGCTTCGCTCGGCCATGTCCGGCAAAGCACCCCAGACCATCACCCTCCAGTGGTTCAGACCACACCGGAACGATAGATTCCGTTATCCCGCCCTTACGTGCTAGAACAGGTCTACACCACTGTGGTGTAGACCATATGCGGGCCGTCCCCCATCCCCTCGGGGATTCCTCCCAGCGGTAGCTGGGGCCCGCCTCACCAGGAGGAATCCCATGAGTTCGGCCACCGCTACGGCCGCGCCCGCGAAGAAGCGGGGCGCCGGTCTGTTCCAGGGACTTCAGAAGGTCGGCCGCAGCCTCCAGCTGCCCATCGCGGTCCTGCCCGCCGCCGGCATCATGGTGCGGCTCGGCCAGCCCGACGTCTTCGGCGCCGACGGCCTCGGCTGGAACAAGGTCGCCGCCGTGTTCAGCAACGCGGGCGGCGCGCTCACCGGCGCCCTGCCGCTGCTGTTCTGCGTGGGCGTGGCCATCGGGTTCGCCAGGAAGTCGGACGGCTCCACCGCGCTGGCCGCCGTGGTCGGCTTCCTGGTCTACAGCAAGGTCCTGGAGGCGTTCCCGGTCGCCGACGCGGTCATCCAGAAGGGCCAGGACATCCCGGCCAAGTACAACGACCCCGGCGTGCTCGGCGGCATCGTGATGGGGCTGCTGACCGCGGTGCTGTGGCAGCGCTTCCACCGCACCCGGCTGGTGGACTGGCTCGGCTTCTTCAACGGCCGCCGCCTGGTGCCGATCATCATGGCCTTCGTGGGGATCGCGGTGGGCGTGTTCTTCGGCCTGGTCTGGGAGCCGATCGGCGAGGGCATCGGCCACTTCGGCGAGTGGATGACGGGCCTGGGGTCCGCGGGCTCGGCGCTGTTCGGCGCGGTCAACCGCGCGCTGATCCCCATCGGCATGCACCAGTTCGTGAACACCGTGGCCTGGTTCCAGCTCGGCGACTTCACCAACGCGGCCGGCCAGGTCGTGCACGGCGACTACAACCGCTTCCTGGCGGGCGACCCGACCGCCGGAATGTTCATGTCCGGCTTCTTCCCGATCATGATGTTCGGCCTGCCGGCCGCCGCCCTGGCCATGGCCCACACCGCGCGCCCCGAGCGCCGCAAGGCCGTGCTGGGCATGATGGTCTCGCTGGCGCTGACCTCGTTCGTCACCGGGGTGACCGAGCCGATCGAGTTCTCGTTCATGTTCATCGCGCCGCTGCTGTATGTGATCCACGCGCTGCTGACCGCCGCGTCCATGGCGATCACCTGGGCCCTGGGCGTGCACGCGGGCTTCAACTTCTCCGCGGGCTTCATCGACTACGCGCTCAACTGGCCCCAGGCCACCAAACCATGGCTGATCATCCCGATCGGGCTGGCCTTCGCGGCGATCTACTACGTGATCTTCCGCTTCGCGATCGTCAAGTTCGACCTCCCCACCCCGGGCCGGGAGCCCGAGGAGGAGGTCGAGGACCTCACCAAGGCGTAGCCCGCGCCCCGTGCGCGCAATGAGGCCCCCGGAACCGACCGCGGTTCCGGGGGCCTCATGCGCGTACGGGGCCGCCGCCCGGGTGGCAGCCGCCTCAAAGCTCGTAGACCGCGCCGGCCTTCGCCAGCTCGACCGGTCCGCCGAAGACCGCCTGCGCGTCCCGCTGGTTGATCTGGGGGTCCGTCCACGGCGGGATGTGCGTCAGCACCAGGGTGCCGACCCCTGCGCGCCGCGCGTGCTCCCCCGCCTGCCGCCCGTTGAGGTGCAGCTCGGGGATGTCTTCCTTGCCGTGGGTGAACGCGGCCTCGCACAGGAACAGGTCGGCGTCCCGGGCGAGATCCACCAGCGCCTCGCAGGGGCCGGTGTCGCCGGAGTAGACCAGTGACCGTCCGCCGTGCTCGATGCGGAAGCCGAACGCCTCGACGGGGTGGCAGACCCGGGCGGTGCGGATGGTGAAGGGGCCGAGGGTGAAGGTGCCCGGGGTCAGCGTGCGGAAGTCGAAGACCTCCTGCATGGACTTCTCGTCGGGCACGTCCTCGTAGGCCCGGACGAGCCGGCGCTCGGTGCCCTCGGGTCCGTAGACCGGGATCGCCTCGGCGCGTCCGCCGTCGTGCCGGTAGTAGCGGGCGACGAAGTACGCGCACATGTCGATGCAGTGATCGGGGTGCAGATGGGAGAGGAATACGGAGTCGAGGTCGTAGAGACCGCAGTGGCGCTGGAGCTCGCCGAGGGCGCCATTGCCCATGTCGAGCAGCAGCCGGTAGCCGTCGGCCTCTACGAGGTAGCTCGAGCAGGCCGATTCCGCGGACGGGAACGACCCTGAGCATCCGACGACGGTGAGCTTCATGAAGCAGGAACCTCCTCGGGGGTCCCCATGCCGAAGGTCATGGGCGGGTGCAGGGGTCATGCGGTGCCCACGAGCGTAAGGCGCTAAAGCCCTGGTCGCTCCTCCACAGGCCCACGTTGTGGGCGGAATCACCAGGACGGCCGGGAACTGGCTCCCCGGCGGTCCCGGTCCGATCCACCCGCCCCCACAGCCCCAGCCCCCCGATCGCGGCTCGCCTCGAGCTCTTCGGCCGCGGACTACGCCCAGAGCTGGCCGTGCAGCGTCTCGATGGCCTCCTCGGTCGTGGCGGCGGTGTAGACGCCCGTCGACAGATACTTCCAGCCGCCGTCGGCGACCACGAAGACCACATCGGCGCTCTCGCCCGCCTGCACCGCCTTGCGGGCGACGCCGAGCGCGGCGTGCAGCGCGGCCCCCGTCGAGACGCCCGCGAAGATGCCCTCCTCGGCGAGGAGTTGCCGGGTGCGCGCCACCGCGTCCTCGGAGCCGACCGAGAAGCGGGTGGTCAGCACGGACTCGTCGTAGAGCTCGGGTACGAAGCCCTCGTCGAGGTTGCGCAGGCCGTAGACGACGTCGTCATAGCGGGGCTCGGCGGCCACGATCTGGATTCCGGGGATGTGCTCGCGCAGATAGCGGCCGACGCCCATCAGGGTGCCGGTGGTGCCGAGCCCGGCGACGAAGTGGGTGACCGACGGCAGGTCGGCCAGGATCTCCGGGCCGGTGGTGGCGTAGTGGGCGCCCGCGTTGTCGGCGTTGCCGTACTGGTAGAGCATCACCCAGTCCGGGTGCTCGGCGCTGAGCTCCTTGGCGACCCGCACGGCCGTGTTGGAACCCCCGGCGGCGGGCGAGGAGATGATCTCCGCGCCCCACATGGCGAGCAGCTGGCGCCGCTCCTCGCTGGTGTTCTCCGGCATGACGCACACGATGCGGTAGCCCTTGAGCTTGGCCGCCATGGCCAGCGAGATGCCGGTGTTGCCGGAGGTCGGTTCCAGGATGGTGCAGCCCGGTGTCAGCCGGCCGTCCTTCTCGGCCTGTTCGATCATGTGGAGCGCGGGGCGGTCCTTGATCGAGCCGGTCGGGTTGCGGTCCTCCAGCTTCGCCCAGATACGGACGTCGGCGGAGGGCGAGAGCCTCGGCAGCCTGACGAGCGGCGTATTGCCGACCGCTGCCAGAGGGCTGTCGTACCGCATCAGACCCCGCCGCCCGCGACCGCCGGGAGGATCGTCACGCTGTCGCCGTCGGAGAGCTTGGTGGTGATGCCGTCGAGGAAGCGCACGTCCTCGTCGTTCAGGTAGACGTTGACGAAGCGGCGCAGCTCACCGTTCTGGAGCAGGCGCTCCTGGATGCCGGTGTGCCGGGTCTCGAGGTCGGCGAACAGCTCGGCGATCGTGTTCCCGCTGCCCTCGACCGCCTTCTGGCCGTCGGTGTAGGTGCGGAGGATGGTCGGGATGCGGACCTCGATGGCCATGTGTGTGGGCTCCTGTCGGAGGGCGGGATTCAGGCCCTCCCGGACGGCGTCCGGGGGGAGGGTCGGTGCGCGCGGTGGCGCGCGGGCGGGGGCGTGACTCCGCGGCGGTCAGGCGGCGGCCTGGCGCGGACACATCGCGCTGGCGAGCCGGCACAGGTCGACGTGGAGGCGCGCCACGAGCAGCATGCCCGGCGTCTTCTCGCTCACATCATCGACAACCATGGGGTCATCGTATCGATTCCCCCTCCCGCTTCCCGAGAGCCGTCCCGCGATGCGGGCGGTCACCGACCACGATGTGAGATTTGGGGCCGCCTCAGTAGGCCTCGACGACCTTGACCTCCTCCTCGGTCACCTCGCCGTCCACGATCCGGAAGGACCGGAACTGGACCGGGCCCTCGTCGTTGCCGCACTCGGCGGTGGAGACCAGGACGTAGTGCGCGCCGGGCTCGTTGGCGTATGAGATGTCGGTGCGGGAGGGGTAGGCCTCGGTGGCGGTGTGCGAGTGGTAGACGACCACGGGCTCCTCGTCCCGGTCGTCCATCTCGCGGTAGAGCTTGAGCAGGTCTGTCGAGTCGAACTCGTAGAAGGTGGGCGAGCGGGCCGCGTTGAGCATCGGGATGAACCGCTCGGGGCGGCCGCCGCCGGCCGGACCGGCGATCACGCCGCACGCCTCGTCGGGGTGGTCGGCGCGGGCGTGCGCGACGATCTGGTCATGGAGGGCCTGCGTGATGGTCAGCATGGCCAAAGAATAAGACGGGCTCCGGACCGTGAGATCCGGAGCCCGTCTGCCGAGACGAGGCCCGCCGCTGCGCCGCGCGGCCCGTCCGCTACTTCGCCAGCCGCTCCGGCTCCGGGGCCGCGTCGGCCGCCCGCAGGCCGCGGTTCTTGAGGACCGTCCAGCCGACGCCCAGGCACACGGCCCAGACGGCGCCGACGTACAGCGAGATCCGGGCGTCCTTGTCGTAGGCGACCAGGCAGGTGACGAAGAGCAGGAAGATCAGCGCGACCCAGCTGAAGACCGCGCCGCCGGGGGCCGGGAAGGACGAGGCCCGCAGCCGGCCGGCGCGCACCGCGCCGCGGTAGCGGATGTGGCTGACCAGGATCATCGCCCAGGACCAGATGCCCGCGGCGGTGGCGACGGAGGTGACGTACCCGAAGGCCTTCTCCGGGACCAGGTAGTTCAGGACCACGCCGATGCCCATGAGAAAGACGGACAGGGTGATGCCGACGGCCGGGGTCTTACGGGTGTTGAGCTTGCCGAACGCCTTCGGGGCCTCGCCGTTGGAGGCCAGGTCGCGCAGCATCCGGCCGGTGGAGTACATGCCGGAGTTGCAGGACGACAGGGCCGCGGTGAGCACGACGAAGTTGACGATGCCCGCGGCGAAGGGGATGCCGATCACCGAGAAGGCGTGGACGAAGGGGCTCTCGTCCGCCGAGAACTCCGTCCACTTGACCACGGCGAGCAGGACCAGCAGGGCGCCCACATAGAAGATGAGGATGCGCCAGGGCAGGGTGTTGATCGCCTTGGGCAGGGTCTTCTCGGGGTTCTCGGACTCGCCCGCGGTGACGCCGACCAGTTCGACGGCGATGTAGGCGAACATCACGCCCTGGAGGGTCATCAGGCTGTCGCCGATGCCGTTCGGGAAGATGCCGCCGTGCGACCAGAGGTTGGAGACGGAGGCGGTGTCACCGGCGTCGGAGAAGCCGAGGGTGAGCACGCCGAGACCGATGACGATCATGCCGATGATCGCGGTGACCTTGACCATCGAGAACCAGAACTCGACCTCGCCGAAGATCTTCACCGAGATCAGGTTGACCCCGAACAGCACCACCAGGAAGACCAGGGCGCTGACCCACTGCGGGATCGACGGGAACCAGAAGTGGATGTAGATGGCGGCCGCGGTGAGCTCGGCCATGCCGGTGACCACCCACATCAGCCAGTACGTCCAGCCGGTGACGAAGCCGAAGAACGGGCCGAGGAACTCCCGGGCGTACTCCGAGAAGGATCCGGTGACCGGCCGGTAGAGGAGCAGCTCGCCGAGCGCCCGCATGATGAAGAAGATGACCACGCCGGCGAGGGCGTACATGAGGAGGATGCTGGGCCCGGCCTTGGCGATGTTCGCCCCGGCCTTCATGAAGAGCCCGACGCCGATGGCGCCGCCGATGGCGATCATCTGGACCTGGCGGCTGCCCAGGCCCCGCTCGTAACCCTCTTCGGAAGTGGTGCCCGCGGCCCCATCGCCGACAGCGTCGTCTCCAGGCCGATCGACCCGCACTGAGGTCATGGTTTGTACGCCTTTCTTCCTGTGGGGGGCTGGCGATCGTGAAGATTTATCACGGCGGCAACACTGATCGACACGGGTAGATGTGCGGTACAGCACAGGAAGAAGCGGGCAAATAGGACCTCAGACGGCAAAGGCCCCCGTCATGGTGACGCGATCGTTATCCGGACTTGAGCATCCTCTAAACGAACACTCAGTGATCAGGACATCAGCGTTTCGACGAGGGTCTCCTGGAGGCCGCCGAGCCAGAAATACGCCATCACCATGGGTTTACGCGGATCGGAGTCCGGAAGCCGGAGCATTTCACCGCCGTCGTCCTCGTCGGTGACCTCCAGCCGGGTGCCGATGGCCAGCCGCAGGTCGTTCAGTGCGCCGAGCCACTGCCGGGACTGCTCGGGCGAGAGCTCCAGCACACCGGCCGCCGCCCCGGCCCCCTCGGCCTCCGTCTCGGCCCCTGCTCCGGAGCCCGCTCCGGCGCCCGCTCCGGAGCCCGCGAGGGCGTCCAGGCCGCGCACCACCGCCAGGGCGTCCTCGCGCTTACGGGCCCGCAGGTCGTTCTCGGTGTAGCGGCGGAACTCGGCCGAGGCGTCCAGCGCCGCGGCCTCCTCGTCGGCCCCCCGCTTCTGCCCGGGACCGCCGTACGCGTCCGGGAACAGCCGGGCGAGCGCCGGGTCCGCGGGCGGCTTGGTGGGCCCGTCGGCGAACAGCGCGTCCAGCGGGTCGCGCCCCTCCACCGGCTCCGTGCCGGGCCCGATCAGCTCCAGCAGCTGGACGGCCAGGCTGCGCAGGATGGAGACCTCCACCTCGTCCAGGGCCACCGTGGCCCCGCCGCCGGGGAGCGGCTCGAAGTGCCCCGCCATCAGCGGTCCTGCTGGAGAGTCGCCCACAGGCCGTACCCGTGCATCGCCTGCACGTCGCGCTCCATCTCCTCGCGGGTGCCGCTCGAGACGATCGCGCGGCCCTTGTGGTGGACGTCCAGCATCAGTCGGTGCGCCTTGTCCTTCGAATAGCCGAAGTACGTCTGAAAGACATACGTGACATAGCTCATGAGGTTGACCGGATCGTTGTGCACCACCGTGACCCACGGAACGTCAGGTTCGGGTACCGCCGAAGGCGCCTCGCTGGACTGGGGCCGTTCGATCTCCACCGGTGTCGCACTCACACCCCCCATGCTGCCACCCGGCATGGCCCGTCGCATAAACACCCCCTCCGAACCGGCACCTCGTCCGGCACCAGAAATCGTCACTCTGACGAGTATTGGAGGTAGCATCATCCTTCATGAACACCGCTCACCTCGGACTGCCGGTGGACGTGCCATCGACAGCGCTGTTCACCGACCGGTACGAACTGACCATGCTCCAGGCCGCACTGCGCGCCGGCACCGCCGACCGCCGCTCGGTCTTCGAGGTCTTCACCCGCCGCCTCCCCGAGGGACGGCGGTACGGCGTGGTCGGCGGCACCGGCCGGGTGCTGGACGCCGTGGAGAACTTCCGCTTCGACAGCGGCGTCCTGGACTTCCTCGCCGACCAGCGGATCGTGGACGAACCGACGCTGGAATGGCTGGCCGGCTACCGCTTCCGCGGCGACATCTGGGGCTACCCGGAGGGCGAGGTCTACTTCCCCGGCTCGCCGATCATGCGCGTCGAGGGCAGCTTCGGCGAGGCCGTCCTGCTGGAGACGGTGATCCTCTCCATCCTCAACCACGACTCCGCGGTCGCCGCCGCGGCCTCCCGGATGTCCGTGGCCGCGGGCGGCCGGCCGCTGATCGAGATGGGCGCGCGCCGCACCCACGAGCTGTCCGCCGTCGCCTCGGCCCGCGCCGCGTACGTCGGAGGCTTCGCCTCCACCTCCGATCTGGCCGCCGGGTTCCGCTACAAGATCCCGACCGTGGGCACCAGCGCGCACGCCTTCACCCTGCTGCACGACTCCGAGCGGGACGCCTTCACCGCACAGGTCGCCTCCCTCGGCAGCGCCACCACCCTCCTGGTCGACACCTTCGACGTCGCCGAAGCGGTGCGCACCGCCGTCGAGGTCGCGGGCACCGAGCTGGGCGCGGTCCGGATCGACTCCGGCGACCTGCTGCTCCTCGCCCACCGGGTGCGTCACCAGCTCGACGAGCTGGGCGCCAAGAACACCAAGATCGTGGTCACCAGCGACCTCGACGAGTACGCCATCGCCTCGCTCGCGGCCGCGCCCGTGGACGCGTACGGGGTCGGCACCCAGCTGGTCACCGGCAGCGGGCACCCGACCTGCTCGATGGTCTACAAGCTGGTCGCCCGGGCCGAATCCGACGCCCCGGGGGCGCCGCTGCGCCCCGTGGCGAAGAAGTCCATGGGCTCCAAGACCTCGGTCGGCGGCCGCAAGTGGGCCGCCCGGCGGCTGGACGCGGACGGCATGGCCGAGGCCGAGGTGGTCGGCGGCGGCCCGGTCCCGGCGGGGCTCGCGGACCGGCAGCTGCTGGCCGAGCTGGTGCGCGGCGGCGAGGTCGTGGCCCGCGAGCCGCTGGACGCGGCGCGGGACCGGCATGTGGCGGCGCGGGCGGGGCTGCCAATGTCGGCGACCCAGCTGTCGCGCGGCGAGCCGGTCATCCCGACGGAGTACGCGATGGGGTGACCCCCGGGGGGCTGGGGGCGGCGGGGCCGGAGACGGCCCTGCGCGGGGCCCTGACGCCGCGCCCTGGCAGGGCGCACGGCAGGGCGCAACGCGGCGCGCGGAGACGGCGTGCACCCCGGCCGATGCGGCGCGTGCGCCTGGCCTCGCGCCCGGCCGCCGTATCGTGCCGGAGCACGATCCCACCGGCCCGGTGGCCGCCCCCCGCCCACTCCCGCAAACCAGGCCGAGTCTCTACCCTCGGTTACATCCACAGCAGCCGGAGGTGTCCGGCGGATCCTGACGCCTGCGGCGGGCTCCTCCCCGACCCGCCCCTTCCCTCAACTGGGGCTCCGCCCCAGACCCCGGGGTCCAGGGGCGAAGCCCATGGTTACGGGAAGGGGCCGGTAGGGGAAGGATTTACCGGACACCGCCTGGCAGACCACTAGCACACCAAACCGCTTCGGGCCGAGTCGCTTACCGGTCCTCATCTGATCCCAGCCGGAAGGCGCACGCCATGCACCGGGCACTGATCGTCGTCGACGTCCAGAACGACTTCTGCGAGGGGGGCAGCCTCGCGGTCCAGGGCGGCGCGGATGTCGCCGCCGCCATTACGGATCTCATCGGGGAGGCGACGCCCGGTTACCGCCATGTCGTCGCCACCCGGGACCACCACATCGACCCCGGGGACCATTTCTCCGACAATCCCGATTACGTGCGCAGCTGGCCGCCGCACTGCGTGGCGGGCACCGAGGGCAGCGGCTTCCACCCGAACTTCGCGCCCGCCGTGGCCTCCGGGGCCATCGACGCGGTCTTCGACAAGGGCGCGTACGAGGCGGCGTACAGCGGCTTCGAGGGCGCCGACGAGAACGGCATGCCGCTGGCGCGGTGGCTGCACGAGCGCGGGGTGACCGAGGTGGACGTGGTCGGCATCGCCACGGACCACTGTGTGCGGGCCACGGCCCTGGACGCGCGCCGCGAGGGGTTCACGACGCACGTCCTGCTGGATCTGACCGCCGGGGTCGCCCAGCCGACCACGGAGCGGGCCCTGGAGGAGCTCCGGGAGGCGGGCGTGGAGCTCTCGGGCAAGCCGGTGGTCTGACGACCCCGTCCGCGCTACGCCGTCGCGGGCGGCCGCAGCAGCGCCGCGATGGGGTGCCACAGCTCCCCCACCCCGTACGGCGCCGTACGCCACACCAGCCCGTCCGGATGGTGCAGCACCGCCGTCACCTCGTCCGGTGTCGGTGGCGCGCTGTTCCCCCGCAGGTACACCGCCCGCAGTCCGAGATTGCGCAGCCTGGTCAGGGCGCGCTGGCGGTTCGCGGCGTGTACGAGCACCCGTACGCCGCCCTCGCCCAGCGGTCGCGGCAGGGTCAGTGCCACGACCACGCTGCCTCCCGGCAGCTTGGTGAATCCTCCGTCGGCCATGTGTCCATGTCCCCCGTGAGACGTCGTGTCAGCAAGAAAGGTCTAGGGGCATCTAAACGCGAACGGCCGCCGCCCGCTAGGGGGCGACGGCCGATACCGCTCTGACCTGCGACGATGGCAGATCTATTGATCTAGCTGGTGGACGGGGAGACCTGGACGGTCAGCGTGGAGGCGCCCGGAAGCTCCTTCAGGATGCTGATCTTGGTGTTGGTGTCAGCAACGCGCACCCCACCCGTCGGGTTCGACTCGTACCAGTACGCACCCTTACGGTCATCGAAGACCGGTGTGCCCCGCTTCGCGGGAACCTTCGCCGCGACGCCGTTCTTGTGGAGCGTGAAGCCGTCCGTCGGGTACCGGCTGAAGGGCGAGTCGTACGCCTGGATCCGGTTGCGCATCAGCGTGCCGTCCGCCCAGGTGTGCGGGGTGGCGTGCGCGTCGACCGGCAGGATCCGGCCGGAGCCGGCGTGCACGCCGACGTTGTTGTCCGGCTGCGAGGTGTCCCACTGCCAGATCAGCAGGCCGTTCTGGTAGGGGAAGTGCTCGACCCAGTCCGGCCGGCTGTTGAGCCAGCCGAAGTTGTACGGGCCGACCTTGAGGGTCTTGTCGTACGACACGTACTGGCGGTTCTCCGCGATGTAGTACTGCGGGTAGTCCTTGGAGAAGGACGCCCCGATGCGCGAGAAGCCGTTCGCGGTCCAGCCGTTGTCGTCGCCCTCGGCGCCGTCGGTGAGCACCGGCGCGCCGTCCGCCGTCAGGGTGATCGCGTCGGCCGCGAAGCCCGTCCCGGCCACGCCGCCGTCCGTCTGGTAGCGGAAGCGCAGATCGATCTTCTTGCCCGCGTAGGCGTCGAGCGGGAAGGAGAGCTTCTTGTACGCGCCCGAGGTCCCGGTCAGCGCGGGCTTGTCGCCGGCGTCGCGCGGGATGGACTTGCCGTCCGCCGTGCCGTCCACCGGCGTCCAGTTGGCGCCGCCGTCCGTGGACACCTCGGTGTAGAGGTAGTCGTAGTTGTCCTCGATCTCCCACCAACCCTGAAGGTCCAGGCTCGCCTTGGACTTGCCGGTCAGGTCGACCGGCCGGGTCAGGGTGTTCTTGAGGTCGTCGCCCATGCCGCTCCACCACTGCTTGGAGCCCTCGGCGGGCTGCACGACCTCGGTGGTGACGGCCTTGTCGGGCAGCTGGACCACCAGCGCCTGCGGGTTCTTGGTGTTGTACTCGGCCACCCCGAGCGTGTGCCGGGACTTCGTCGCGGCCTTGGCCGTGTCGTAGTCCAGCCAGCCGAGCTGGAGCTTGTCCCAGGCGCTCATGTCGCCCGGCAGATCGCCGATGGCGTCCTCACCGGTGCCCAGCCAGGAGCCGGAGGACATCAGCGACCAGAAGGCGACCGACGACTCGCCCCTGCCGGTGGTGTCGTACTCGTCCGGCAGGCCCAGGTCGTGGCCGTACTCATGGGCGAAGACGCCCAGCCCGCCGTTCTCCGGCTGCATGGTGTAGTCGCCGACCCAGATGCCGGTGTCGCCGATCTGCGCGCCGCCGGCCTTGTTCTCCCCGGGGCCGGTCCGCCCCGCGTCGGTGCCGTACGCGTACCAGCGGTGGGCCCAGATCGCGTCCGTGCCCTGGGCGCCGCCGCCCGCCGACTCGTCCTCACCGGCGTGGACGATCTGGAAGTGGTCGATGTAGCCGTCGGGCTCGTTGAAGTTGCCGTCGTTGTCGTAGTCGTAGCGGTCCCACTGGTCGTACTCCGCCAGGTCCGCCTTGATCTCGTCGTCGCTGCGGCCGGCCGCCTTCTGGTCCTTGGCCCACTGGTTCACGCCGTCGCGGATCAGGTCCCAGGCGTTGGCGCAGTTGGTGTCGCCGCAGTAGTTGGAGCCGTACCGGGCCTCGTTCCAGTCGACCTTGACCCAGTCGGAGACCTCGCCGTCCACCGAGTAGCGGCCCGAGGACTGCTTCTCGTAGTACTTCTTCAGCGACTCCTTCCCCTTTTCGTCGGAGAAGTAGAGGTCCTGGAAGTGCTCGCGGTTGTAGTCCTTCTGCCAGGCCGTGCTGTTGTCGTTGGCACGGTCCGGCTCGGCGATCGTGTTGTGCGCCGGGCCCGGCTCGCCGCCGTACTTCTTCACGGGCGGCTCGGGGCCGTCCGGGCCGTCCGGGTCGTACATGGTGGTGTCGTCGACCTTGTCGCCGAACTCGACCAGGATGGTGAAGATCTTGTCGGTCTTCTCCCGGGCCAGCTCGACATACTTGCCCTTGCCGAGCTTCACCACCTGGGACGCGCCGCGCCGGTCCGCCTTCGCGTCCCCGGATATCACCTGTTGCAGCGCCTCTTGCCGCTGCGCCTCCTGCTGCTTGCTGTAAGGCCCGGCCAGGTCGTGCTCGACGTCGGTCTTCGCGGGCGCGGGGTCATGGCGTTCCACGCGCGTAGACGCACTGTCGTTCGCCTGGGCCGCTCCGGTCGACAGGGCCGCGGCGCCGAGCGCGGCAATGACGGTGGCGATGGCGGCCGATCTCACGGCCCTCCGTTGGCTGCTCACTCTTCTCCAGTCCTCCCCAGTGAAACCAGTGCGGGACATTTGACCGGAGAGGCAGGAGAAAAGACAGCCCTTGACTTGGGCAGACGAGACAAGTACGTTTCCCGGCCCACCCTTACCGCATTTCGGACGCCAACCGGCTTGGCCGTCTCACCAGTTGAAACGTCGTAGGCCCCGTGCGCCCGTGCGCCCCCCATGCAACGGCGTCGTGGGTCAGGTCACGCTTACTCGCGTTCCTCCTCGGGCATTCAGCACCGTAGAGTCACTTGCCGGTGCACACCCGTATGACTCATGCCCCCCGCATAGTCGTTGCCTCGAGGACGGATCCAGCCATGCCGCGTCCGACTCCTGCCCAGTTCGCCTACGGTTCGGCCACCGTCGTCTTGTCGACTTTCGCCATGCTGCTGCTGTCCCAGTCGCGTTCGGGTCTCGGGGTCACGGTGATCGCCGTGGCCGGGCTGGCGCTGGGGCTCCTCGTCGCCCTCACGGTGCCGATGCCCGGCACCCCGCGCGCCGGCCGCGCGGCGGCAGCGCGGACGAACCGCGCGGTCCCGGTACCCGCGCCGCGGACCCCCGCGCACGCCCATGCCGAGCCCGTGGAGCCGCGGGTCAGCGAGCACTCGCTGCACGGCTGACGTCGCGCGGCGACGGCCGGTATCGCCAGGTGCTAGGCCGCCACCACCACGGTTTTAGCCGCCTTGTCGTGCAGACACTGGCGCAGCGGCTGGTCCCAGGTGCACCACAGGGCGTTGAGCAGCCAGAACAGCCAGCCCACCAGCAGCGGGATCAACATCCCGGGCAGCACGTACACCACGGCCCGCACCCAGCCCTGGCGGCCCGGCACATCCCCGTCCGACAGCATCGCCACCCGGATGCGCAGCGCCTTCTTGCCCAGCGTCTGACCGCTGCGGGCCAGCATCACGCCCTCGTATACGAAGTAGATCGCCATGGTGATCACCAGCGCGAGGATCACCTTGCCGATGTCCTGCTCGCCGGGGTTGTCCAAGGAGTACTTGAGCGCGCCGGTCGCGGCGAGCGCCACGGTCCAGATGGCGCCGAGGATCAGGGTGTCGACCAGCCGGGCGACGAAGCGCTGGCCGGGGGTCGCCGGCGGCGGCATTCCTACGGGGCGGTTGTACTGCGGATACGACAGCTGGTCGGGGCTCATGCCCCGATTACACCAGCAGGCCGCGGACGGCGGATAGCTCGGGGCGGTGGATCGCGGGGGCGGTGGCTCAGGAGGGCACGGAGACGACGACCGTCTTGGCGACCTTGTCGTGCAGACACTGGTGGTACGGCCGGTCCCAGGTGCACCACAACACATTGATCAGCCAGAAGATGAAGCCGCAGCACGGCACGATCTCCGGCAGGGAGTACGTACCGGCACGCAGCCAACCCGGCTGGCCGGCCGGGATCTCCCCGTTCTCCAGCATCGCGACGCGGATCTTCATGACCTTCTTGCCCACCGTCTGGCCGTACTTGGTCAGCATCAGCCCCTCATAGACGAAGTAGACCAGGGCGTAGACGATCGTCATGACGGTCGCCTCGTCGTTGTTGTTCACCGGGTCGTAATCGCCCACCAACACGGCCAGGACCAGCCCGACCGGGATGCCCACGATCAGCGCGTCGATGATCCGGGCGACGAGGCGGCGGCCGCGGTTCGCGAGCGGGGGCATACCCGCGAGCGGGTCGGCGCTGCCGTGAGCACCGCCGTACGCGTCGCCGTAGGGCGAGCCGTACGAGGGCGGCGGCTGCTGCTTGGCGAACGGCTCGCCCTCGCCCTCCGGCTGCTCGCCCGCCCCAGCCTGGCCCGGCCCACCCTGGCCCGGCCCCGGCTCGCTCGGACCCGGTTCGCCCAGACCTTGTTCGCCCGGACCCTGTTCACTCGGGCCCGGCTGATCCGGACGTGCCTGTTCCGGCCCCTGCTGACCTGGCCCCGGCTGACTTGGCCCCGGCTCGCTCGGCCGGGGCTCATTGGGCCGGGGCTCGTCGGGCTCCGGCGTCGGCTGGTCGGTGCTCATGGCCCGAGTCGACCCCGGAGCCGGGACCGCCGCATCCGGCGCGCTCCGTTCGGGCGAGCGGGATGGACCGTACGAGTCAGCGCCCCGTGACGCCGGTAACCGACCCGGGCCCGTACACCGACGAGGGCGCGCTCAGCCGCGCCCCGCCACGAAGGTGCGCGCCGCCTTGTCGTGCCAGCACTGCCGCCATGGGCGGTCGAACAGGCACCACAGCACGTTGAAGACCCCGATCACCAGCAGCCAGAGCACCCCGTACACCAGCCAGCGGCGCAGCGCGGCGCCGAACGAGGGGCTGTCGTGCCCCTCGATGTCCAGGACCCGCACCCCGCACAGCTTCTTGCCCAGCGTGGCACCCCACTTGGCGGTCGGCAGCGCCTCGTAGATCAGCCCGACCACGAGCAGCAGGCCGAGCACCACCCCGAGGTAGACGCCCGTCGTGCCGTCCAGCCAGTAGACGGTGACGGTCTCGCCGGTCAGCTTGGCGCGCTCCACCTTCTCGTCGAAGTGGTCGCTCGCCTTGGTCCACAGCGGATACGCGGCCGCGCCGACGACACCGAGGAGTACGGCGGAGTCGATGATCCGGGCCAGGAGGCGACGGCCCAGGGCGGCGGGTCGCCCCTCGGCCTGGGCGGCCCGCTGGAAGGGGTTGTCGACGGGGGGCTTCCACGGAATGACGCCCTCCGGCGCACCGCCCTGTGCCCCGGGGGGCGGGGCGGCGCCAGGCACGGGCTGCTGCGCGAGGTGCCGCACCTGCTGCTGCCACCCTGGCTGGGGCTGGGGCTGGGGCTGGGACTGAGGCTGGGGCTGGGGCTGGAACTGCGGCTGCGGCTGCGGGTGCGGGTGCGGGTGCGGGTGGGCCTGCGGCTGGGGCCGGGCCGCGGGCGCGCCGCCCTGAACGGGGACGCCGCCGCCGGGGACCCCGCCCGGGCCCTGCGCGGGAGCGCCGCCGGGGAGCACGACGCCACCTTGTGGGGGCAGCGCACCCGCGCCCTGCGCGGGAGCGGCGGAAGCGGCCCCACCGGGCTGCGCACCGGGCTGCCCACCGGGCTGCGCGGGGTTCGCCGCACTGCCGCCCTGCTTCGGGGCACCGCGCCCGAGAGCGCGGATCGTCATGGTGCCGTCGTCGCGCGTGGGCGCGCCGCCGCCCGCACCGCGTCCGGCCTGGCCGGGCCGGACCGCGCGGATGGAGATCGTGCCGTCCCCGCCGGTCGTACGCCCACCACCGGGCGCGTCCTCCGGGCCCGGCGGCTCCGCCGGGGGCAGCTCCGGGGCCCGCCGGGCGGGCGGCAGGGCCTGCGCGGACGCGGGCGGTTCGGCACCGCCGGCACCGCCAGGGCCACTGTCACCACCCGCACCACCCGGATCGCTGACGGCCCGGCGCGGATCGGGCACCCCCGGCCTGGCGGGCCCGCCAGGCCCCGAGCCCCGGGGTCCCGCCCCGGCCTCAGCCGGGTCCGAGCCCCAGGAGACGCGGCGGTCCTGTTCGCCGCCGAAGCCGGACTGCCGGGACGCGTCCGCCTGCCAGGCCGACGCGGGCTCCGGCCGGGTGCCGTGCAGCCGCTGCGGGTCGTTCCAGTCCATGGCGGCCGGAGCCGCGCCGCCCACGCCCGGGGACGGCGGGACCGGCTCGGGCCCCTGCCCGCTCCGCGCGTCGGGCCGCACCTCCGGCCGCCCGTCCCCTCGTATGTCCATCTCGCCGCGCGGACGCAGCTCGGGCAGCGCCGCCCGGCCGCTGTCCCCGGCGGGCGGAGGCTCCTCGTCCAGATACATGGGGCCGGTCTCGTCCGGCAGGGGCGCGGTGACGTGCGTGTAGGTCACCCCGGGCGGCGGGGCGGGCATGGCCTCGCCCACACCCGGCGCGGGCCGGCTGGTGCCGGGCACCCAGGCGGCGCCGTTCCAGTAACGGATGTAGTTGGGGATGGACGGATCCGGATAAAAGCCAGGAATGGAGGTGCCGTCCGCGGATCCTGAGGTAGGGGCGCTCATGATCTCCGATGTCCCGTATCTGCTCGGCCGTGCTGTGCTGCGCCGCGCCTGTGAGGTGCGTCGCGGTGGGGGGCGACAAGCAGTCTGCCGTACAAGAGCCGCAGTGCAACACGGAGCGCGCTGTCAAGGTCTATCAGACCGGCCCGGGGGCCGTAGCCCTCACCGGCGGGCACCACTCTCCCGTGCGAGCGCGCCACCACCGCACAAGAGGACGTCTCCGCGCCGTACGAGCGGACCCCGCGCCGCACGAGCCGCCCCCGCCGTACGCCCGCGAGGCCCCGGCGGGGCCCGGACCGGCCGGGGGCCGACCGACTGGTTCCGGCCTGCCTAGGTCCGGCGCCCCTAGGTCCAGCAGACCTACGTTGGCACGGCCGCGCGCCTCTGGGGCCGCGAATACTTGAAACATGGACCGCAACACCGAGCTCAGTGAATTCCTGCGCACCCGCAGGGCTCGGCTGCGCCCTGAGGACGCGGGCGTGAGCCTGACCACCTCCGGCCCCCGCCGGGTGCCGGGGCTGCGCCGCGAGGAGCTGGCGCAGCTGGCCGGGGTGAGCACGGACTACTACACGCGGCTGGAACAGGGCCGCCATCTGAATGTCTCGGAGGCGGTACTGGACGCCGTCGCCCGGGCCCTGCGCCTGAACGACACCGAGCGTGCGTACCTCTTCGAGCTGGCCAAGCCACGGCCCCGCCGCGCCCAACGCCGCCGGCCGCCCCGCCCCCAGCGGGTGCGGCCCGGGGTGTACCGCCTGCTCCAGACGCTGGACGGGGCGGTCTCGCCCGCGTTCGTGCTCGGGCGCAGGAGCGATGTGCTGGCCTCCAACCGGCTGGCCCGTGCGCTGATCGTCGACTTCGACGCGCTGCCGTACCGCGAGCGGAACATGATCCGCTTCATGTTCCTCGACCCGGCGGCCCGCGAGCTCTATGGCGAGTGGGAGAACTACGCGTCGGAGATGGTGGCCGGTCTGCGGCTCCAGGCGGGCCGCAACGCCGATGACCCGGTCCTCACCGAGCTGGTCGGCGAGCTGACGATCAAGAGCCCGGAGTTCCGTACGTGGTGGGCCGACCACAACGTGCGGGAGAAGACCCACGGCGTCAAGATCTACCACCACCCGCTGGTCGGGGAGATGACGCTGTCCTACGAGAACGTGGCCTTCCCCGGCGATGCCGACCAGGCGCTGTGCATATACACCGTCGAGCCCGGATCCCCCTCGGAGGAGGCTCTGCGGCTGCTCGCCAACTGGACCGCACCCTCGCCCGACCGCCCCGCGGCCCCTTCATCCCCTTCCCTTTCCCCGTCCCCTCCCCCCACCCCTTCCGTATCCCGGAACCCCACATCCGAGAACCCCACTCAGGGAGATCACTGATATGACCACCAGCGTCACCGCCTACGCGGCCCCGGCCCCCAAGGCCCCGCTGGAGCGCACCACCATCGAGCGCCGCCCGGTCGGCGAGCACGACATCCTGATCGAGATCGCGTACGCCGGCATCTGTCACTCCGACATCCACCAGGCCCGTGAGGAGTGGGGCACCGCCCTGTTCCCGATGGTGCCGGGCCATGAGATAGCGGGCATCGTCACCGAGGTCGGCTCCGGCGTCGCCAAGTACGCCGTCGGCGACCGGGTCGGCGTCGGCTGCTTCGTCGACTCCTGCCGTGAGTGCGAGAACTGCCTGGCGGGCGAGGAGCAGTTCTGCCTCAAGGGCGAGGTGGCGACGTACAACGGCAAGGGGTACGACGGCTCCCCCACCTACGGCGGCTACAGCACGCACATCGTGGTCGACGAGAACTACGCGGTGCGCATCCCCGACGGCCTCTCCCTCGACGTCGCCGCCCCGCTGCTGTGCGCCGGCATCACCCTCTACTCGCCCCTGGACCACTGGAACGCCGGCCCCGGCAAGAAGGTCGCCATCGTGGGCCTCGGCGGCCTCGGCCACATGGGCGTGAAGATCGCCCACGCCATGGGCGCGGAGGTCACCGTCCTGTCCCAGTCCCTCCGCAAGAAGGACGACGGCCTGCGCCTGGGCGCCGACCACTTCTACGCGACGAGCGACGAGTCGACTTTCGCCGAGCTGGCCGGCTCCTTCGACCTCATCATCAACACCGTCTCGGCGAACATCCCGCTGGACGCGTACCTCTCGCTGCTGAAGCGGGACGGCACGATGGTGCACGTGGGCGGCCCGGAGTTCCCGAGCTCCTTCCACCAGTTCTCGCTGATCATGGGCCGTAAGTCGATGGCGGGCTCGAAGATCGGCGGCATCCGGCAGACGCAGGAAATGCTGGACTTCTGCGCTGAGCACGGCTTCGGTGCGGAGATCGAGGTGATCACCGCTGACCAGATCAACGAGGCTTACGAGCGGGTCGTGAGCAGCGATGTGCGGTACCGGTTCGTGATCGACATCGCGTCGCTGAAGGGCTAGCCGACTGCGCTTTGGTCTGTGCGTCTGCGACTTAAGTCGCAGACGCACAGACCTTTGGCCGACGACAGGGCGGGCCGCCGCTCCCGAAACTGGTGATGGGTCGCAGACAGCGGGCCCGGAGACCAGGGGGAGACACAGTGCGGAGCAAGGTAATCAGCCGGGCGCGTTTTCTGGCGGGGGCGGGGGCCGTGGGGGCCGTAGCGGCGTCGGGCGCAGCGGGGGCGCTGCTGACACCGGGCCGGGCCGAGGCGCAAGGTAGTCGCAGCCCGGCCGGCCTGACCTACCGGGGCGTGTCGTACGAGGTCATCGACGGCGACACACCGGCGACCAGCTGGAGCGCCGCGAGGATGCGCAAGGACATCCGGACCATCAAAGACGAACTGCACGCCAGTTCCGTCTCGGTCTTCGGCACCGGTATCGACCGGCTCAAGGCCACCTCTTCGGAGGCGGCGGAGCGCGGGCTGCATATCTGGCTCCAGCCGCGCCTGGCGGACGTCTCCCACCAGGACATCCTCGACCATTTGGCGGAGACCGGCAGGCACGCCGAGCACCTGCGGCGCCAGGGCGCGCGGGTGCACCTCAGCGTGGGCGCCGAGTTCGTGCTGTTCGTCCCGGGCATCGTGCCGGGTGACAACGCGCTTGAGCGCGTCAAGAACATGCTCAGCGGAAACTTCGACCCCGAGAAGATGGTGCGCCGGCTGCGCGAGTTCACCGCGCGGGCCGCGAAGGTCGGCAGGTCCGTCTTCAAGGGCCGGATGACATACGGCGCGGCGCAGGACGAAGAGGTCGACTGGGACCTGTTCGACATCGTCAGCGTCAACTACTACTCATACTTCCCGGACCGGGCCGACTACGTCCGGGAGCTCACGCCGTTCCTGCGCCGGCGCAAACCGGTCGTCATCTCCGAGTTCGGCACCTGCACCTTCAAGGGCGCCCCGGAGCAGGGCGGCATGGGCTGGTACGTGGTCGACTACGACAAGGATCCCCCGGAGATCATCGGCGATCCGGTGCGCAGCGAGCGGACGCAGGCCACGTATCTCACCGACCTGCTCGACGTCTTCGAGTCCATGAACCTCTACGCGGCCCTGGTGTACCAATTCGTCGCGCCCGACAACCCGCACCGGACCAATCCGCGCTACGACCTCGACCTGGCGAGCTACGGCATCGTCAAGCCGATCTGGAAGACCTTCGAGGACGCGACGCCCCGCTGGCACTGGGAACCGAAGGAAGCGTTCCGCGCAGTGGCCCAGCACTATGCCCGCCACTGAAGCGAAGGGCCGGTGTGCCCGTCCCCGCTCACCCGGCGGGACGCGTCAGCAGGGTCCGTACACCTCCGCCCGTGAGGGTCACCTCTTCCGGCGCGCCCGCGTCGATGGTCAGCGAGAGCTCGTCGGAGGGCCAGCCCTGGGCCAGGGCGCCCAGCGGCACCCGGTGGTAGCGGTGGATCTGCGGCAGGGCCTGGTGCATGCGGTCCGGGGTGGTGAAGACCGGCACGAGCTGGGCGCCGTCTTCCTGCTCGAGCACGGGCAGGGTCACCGCCCCTGGGTCCGTGTCCTCTGCGGCATCGGCGGCGGGAAGCAGCACTTCGCTGTTGGCAAGGGTGTCCAGCGCCGAATCGTCCGCGCGGGCGGCCGCCAGTTCGCCAAGGGCGTGTTGGGTGGCGGAAACGGTGTTGTCATCGGGGAGGTCGGTCATGATTCCGTCCAGCGGTCGGGGTGACATATGTCCGGGTTCTGGAGGCGAGTACCCGACCCCGTGGCGCTGACACATCCCGCGTCGGCGCGCTGCGCACAGACCGAACACTCGACCATACGTTCGAATACCGGCGATCCACAGCGTCGGCGCCCGCACGGCGCTAGCGTTGGGGCCCATGATCGTATGGCTCAATGGCACCCACGGCGCAGGCAAGACGACGACCAGCGCGCTCGTGCAGCAGCTGATCCCGGATTCACGGGTGTTCGACGCCGAGAAGGTCGGCGAGACACTCATGAACATCACGCCGGGGCTGCCCGTGACGGACAACTTCCAGAACTGGCCGCCGTGGCGGCCGCTCGTCGTCGAGACCGCCCGCCGCGTGCTCGACTACACCGGCGGCACCCTGGTGATGCCCATGACCGTCCTGGTCGAGGAGTACTGGCGCGAGATCAGCGCGGGCCTCGCCCAATACGCCATCCCGATCAGGCACTTCGTCCTCCATGCCGACCAGGACACCCTCCGCGGGCGCATCGCGGGCGACACGGTCATCGGCCCCAACTCCCCGTTCCGTCTCCAATACCTCGAGCCCTACGCCGAGGCGGCCCGCACATGGCTCCACGACGAGGCCGAGGTCGTCGACACCACGCACCTCACACCCGCCCAGGCCGCCCTACAGATCGCAGAGGCCGTCAAGGGCTGAGGCCCGACAGAACTAGATCGGGTCGGCCGTCATCGCGCGGCGGACGCTCTCGCGGAGCAGGGCTCGACGCTGCTCGTGCAGTTCGGGAGGCTCCTGCGCGGTCGCCGCGTAGACATTGCTGACCGGTGACCACGCCAT
The DNA here is from genome assembly GCF_040302705.1 of Streptomyces sp. NPDC097640. Classification (NCBI taxonomy): domain Bacteria; kingdom Bacillati; phylum Actinomycetota; class Actinomycetes; order Kitasatosporales; family Streptomycetaceae; genus Streptomyces; species Streptomyces sp. NPDC097640. The sequence continues at coordinate 11,479 of NZ_JBEOSB010000035.1, read as the reverse complement.
CGACATGGCGATCACCATGGCCATCACGTCGAACGGGTCTCCCTGGCGCACCAGGCCGGCGGCCTGGGCCTTGGCGATGGCGCGCAGCTTGCGGTCGTCGAGGCGGTCGGGGTCGTCGACCAGGTGGCCGGCCGGGCGTCGCTCCAGGCGTGCCCAGGTGGCCAGCCGGATGAGGTCGGGGCGGCGGAGATACTCGTCGTAGAGGCGCACGGCCCAGTCCGCGAGGTCGGCGGCGTCGATCGGGACGACATTCACGATCCGCTCCAGCGAGCCGAAGAAGATGGCGTCGAAGAGCCCGTCCTTGCTGCCGAAGTAGGCGTAGAGCTGCGCCTTGTTCGTGCGTGCCGCGGCCACGATCCGCTCGACGCGCGCACCGGCGATCCCATGCTCGGCGAACTCCTGGGTCGCCACATCGAGGATGCGTTGGTACGTCGCGGCTCCACGCGAGGTCAGGGGCTGATCAGCCATGCCGCGACGCTATCAGACAGAACAGTTGGTTTGCCTGCACGGGCCGGATGCGCTTACGGTAAACAGACCGAACAGTCTGTCTATGAGGAGAAGCCATGAGGAAGACCATTGGCTGGCAGGTGGAAGGCTCGTCGTCGACACTGCGGCGGACGCCACTGGAACGGCGCGACCTGCGCCCCGACGACCTCGCGGTCCGGGTCGACTACTGCGGTGTCTGCCACACCGATGTCCACGCCGTCAGCGCCCGGAACGGCGAAGGAGGCCGGCCCCTGGTGCCGGGGCACGAGTTCACGGGCGTGGTGACCGAGACCGGACCTGCGGTCACCCGCTTCAGCGTCGGCGACCCGGTAGCGGTGGGCAACATCGTCGATTCGTGCGGCGAGTGCGCCATGTGCAAGGCCGATCAGGAGAACTTCTGCCGAGCCTTCCCGACCCTGACCTACGACGGCATCGACCGGCACGACGGATCGACCACCCTGGGGGGTTACTCCCGCGAGTACGTCGTCCGTGACGGCTTCGCCTACCCCCTTCCCGCCGGTCTGGATCCGGCCGCCACCGCTCCTCTGCTCTGTGCCGGGATCACCGTCTGGGAACCGCTGCACGCCCTCGGCGTGGGGCCGGGGACCCGCGTCGCCGTGGCGGGACTGGGCGGCCTGGGCCATCTCGCGGTCAAGATCGCCGTGGCGCTCGGCGCCGACACCTCCGTTATCAGCCGCTCAGCGGACAAGGTCGACGACGCTCGCCGGCTCGGCGCCCACGGTCTCATCGTCTCCACGGACCCGGAGCAGATGGCTGACGCCCGCGACCGGTTCGACGTCGTCATCGACACCATCTCCGCCCCGCACGACCTCGGCCCTTACCTGAGCCTGGTCGCCATGGACGGAACGCTCAGCCACCTGGGACACCTCGGACCCGTCACCGTGGAGACCACCGACCTGCTCGTGGGACGCAAGAAACTCAGCTCCGCGGGCAGCGGCGGCAGGCTCGCGACCGCCGCCATGCTCGAGTTCTGCGCCGCACACGGCATCACCGCCGACATCGAGGTGCTCCCCTCATCGCAGGTGAACGAGGCCCTCGACCGTCTCCGGCGCAACGATGTCCGCTACCGCTTCGTACTCGACATGTCCGACCTGGGGTGAACGGCGGCTCATCGGCCGAGGTCGCGGAAGAACGCGCGGATATCTCCGACCAGCAGGTCCGGCTGTTCCATCGCCGGGAAATGCCCGCCCCGGTCGTACTCCGTCCACCGCACGATGTTGTTCGTCCGCTCCGCGACATGCCGCAGCGCGATGAAGTTCTCGCGGGGGAAGACCGCGAGGGCGGTCGGGGTGGTGGAGGGCTCGGGGGGTGCGCCCCAGTACGGGGAGTGGGCGCGTTCGTAGTAGATGCGGCCGGAGGAGCCCGCGGTGCCGGTGAGCCAGTAGAGCATGACGTCGGTGAGGAGCTGGTCGCGGTCGATGGCGTCTTCGGGGCGGTCGCGGGAGTCGGTCCACTCCTTGAACTTCTCGGCGATCCAGGCGAGCTGGCCGACCGGTGAGTCGGTGAGCCCGTAGGCCAGGGTCTGGGGGCGGGTGGACTGGATGTCGGCGTAGCCCTGGCGGTCGCGGGCCCACTGCTGGTGCAGTTCCCAGGAGGCGAGGGTGCGGGCGCGTTCGGCCGGGGCGAGGGTGGCCAGGTGGGCGGGGTCGGGTTCCTCGCCGGCGGAGGAGCCGGGAATGAGGTTGAGGTGGACGCCGATGACGCGGTCGGGGTGGAGGCGGCCGATTTCGCGGGAGATCGCGGAACCCCAGTCGCCGCCCTGTGTGCCGTATCGCCGGTAGCCGAGGCGCTCCATGAGTTCGGCGAACGCGGCGGCCACCCGGTGGTACTCCCAGCCGGTGTCGTGTGTCGGTCCGGAGAAGGTGAAGCCCGGGATGCTCGGCAACACCAGATGGAACGCCTCGGAGGGGTCGGCGCCGTGGGCTCTCGGATCGGTGAGAGCGCCCGCGACCTGGGTGAATTCGGCGAAGGAGCCCGGCCAGCCATGCGTCATGATCAGCGGGGTGGCGTCCGGCTCGGGTGAGCGGATGTGGGCGAAGTGGATGTTCGCCCCGTCGATCGTGGTGGTGAACTGCGGCCACTCGTTCAGTCGGGCCTCGGCGGCGCGCCAGTCGTAGGTGTGACGCCAGTACCGCACGAGCTCCCGCAGATAGTCGCGCGGGATGCCGTACGCCCAGCCCACTCCCGGGAGTTCGTCGGGCCATCGGGTGCGATCGAGTCGCTCGTGCAGATCGTCCAGGTCGGCTTGGGGGATATCGATACGGAAGGGGCGCATGTTCTCGGTCAGGCTCGTCATCGCGACGCATGCTAGATCCGCCCGGCCTCCGAAGCGAAGGATATTCGCGGGCGCGGGCGCGGGCGAGGGTGCGCCCGCGCCGCGAAAGCGCCGACCTCACACGAACAGCTTGCCCGGATTCAGCAGGCCCAGCGGGTCGAAGACCTGCTTGATGCCGCGCTGCAACTCCACCCCCACCGGGCCGAGTTCCCGCGCCAGCCACTCGCGTTTGAGCACCCCCACCCCGTGCTCCCCCGTGATCGTGCCGCCCAGTTCGAGCCCCAGCGCCATGATCTCGTCGAAGGACTCCCGCGCGCGCCGCGACTCGTCCGGGTCCGCGGGGTCGAAGCAGACGGTGGGGTGGGTGTTGCCGTCACCGGCGTGGGCGACGACGCCGATGGTCAGGGCGTACTTCTCGGCGATGGCGGCGGTCCCGTCGATCATGGCGGCGAGCCGGGAGCGCGGCACACAGACGTCGTCGATCATCGTGACGCCCTTGACCGCCTCCAGGGCCGGGAGGGTCATCCGGCGGGCCTGGAGCAGCAGGTCGGACTCGGCCGCGTCCTCGGCGGGGACGACCTCGGTGGCGCCCGCGGCAGCGCACAGCTCGCCGACGGCGGCGAGGTCGGCGGCGGGGTCCGGGGTGTCGAAGGCGGCCAGGAGCAGGGCCTCGGTGGAGTCCGGCAGGCCCATGTTGGCCATGGCGTTGACCGCGCGGACGCTGGTGCGGTCCATGAGTTCGAGCAGCGAGGGGGTGTGCCCGCGCTCCATGATCTGGCAGATGGCGTCGCTGGCGGCCGCGGTGGAGGGGAACTCCGCGGCGAGGACGAGCTGCTCGGGCGGGGCGGGCTTGAGGGCGAGCACGGCGCGGACGACGATGCCGAGGCTGCCCTCGGAGCCGACGAACAGCCGGGTCATGTCGTAACCGGCGACGCCCTTGGCGGTGCGGCGGCCGGTCTTCAGCAGCCGGCCGTCGGCGAGCACGACGTCCAGGCCCAGCACATATTCGGCGGTGACGCCGTACTTCACACAGCACAGGCCGCCGGAGGCGGTGCCGATGTTGCCGCCGATGGTGCACTGTTCCCAACTGGACGGGTCCGGCGGGTAGTAGAGGCCGCGCTCCATGACGGCGCGCGACAGGACGGCGTTGACCACGCCCGGCTCGACGACCGCGATCCGGTCCACCGGGTTGATCTCCAGGATCCGGTCCATCTTGATCAGGGAGAGGACGATGCAGCCGTCGGAGGCGTTGGCGGCCCCCGACAGACCCGTACGAGCCCCCTGAGGCACGACCGGGACGCGCAGGAGGGTCGCGGTGCGCATCACATGCTGCACCTGCTCGACGCTGCGCGGGAGGACGACGACGGCCGGGGTGCCCGCCTCGCAGAAGCTCGCCATGTCGTTGGCGTACGAGCTCGTCACGTCGGGGTCGGTCACGACGGCCTCGGAGGGGAGGCCCTCCCGCAGCATCTCGATCAGATCAGCCATGGCTCCAGACTCGCACCCGGCCGCCCGGGAGGGAAGATCGGCGCGGCGGGTGGGTCCGGGAGCGGGCGTTTCGGCGAATACCCGGGCGACGGGCCCTAGGGCTGTTCCTGAGCCGTCAGGGCGGGCAGCTCCCGCGTGCCGCCCTCAGCGGCACCCGCCTGGCCCTCCACCGCGTCGGCCGCGTCGGGCACCGGGACAGCGAGCACTCCCAGCGCGCCCGACGCGGCCGCCTTCCCTCCACCCAGGGCGAACTTATTCCTGGTCAGCCGCCCTTTGGCGTACATGTCCTGCACGTCTTGCGCCATTCGAACCTCGACAACTCCCCATACACCACGCGGCGTTGTAATGGATAGCAACGCGCCGAGTGTAGACGGTCCGAAGTTCGTAACAGCTTTAGTTCGTACTTTCGCGCAGTCAGAGATTGCCTCGCCTGGCCTGTTCGCGCTCGATCGCCTCGAAAAGCGCCTTGAAGTTGCCCTTCCCGAAGCCCATCGAGCCGTGCCTCTCGATCAGTTCGAAGAAGACGGTCGGCCGGTCCTGCACCGGCTTGGTGAAGATCTGGAGCAGGTAGCCGTCCTCGTCGCGGTCGGCGAGGATCTTCAGCTCGCGCAGCGTCTCCAGGGGCACCCGGGTCTCGCCGACCCACTCGCCGAGTGTGTCGTAGTACGAGTCGGGGGTGTCCAGGAACCGGACACCGGCCGCGCGCATGGCCCGTACGGTCGCCACGATGTCGTTGGTGGCGAGCGCGATGTGCTGCACACCGGGGCCGCCGTAGAACTCCAGATACTCGTCGATCTGGGACTTCTTCTTGCCGGCGGCCGGCTCGTTGAGCGGGAACTTCACCTTGCGGGTGCCGTCCGCGACGACCTTCGACATCAGCGCGGAGTACTCGGTGGCGATGTCGTCGCCCACGAACTCCTTCATGTTGGTGAAGCCCATGACGCCGTTGTAGAAGGCCACCCACTCGTCCATCCGGCCCAGCTCGACATTGCCGACGCAGTGGTCGATGGCCTGGAAGTTACGGTGGCGGGGCGGCTCGACCAGCGGGTCGGCGGGGGCGAAGCCGGGGAGGTAGGGGCCGGTGTAGCCGGAGCGTTCGACGAGGGTGTGGCGGGTGTCGCCGTAGGTGGCGATGGAGGCGAGCACCACGGTGCCGTACTCGTCCTCGACCTCGTGCGGCTCCTCGATGCCGGTGGCGCCGTGGGCGGTGGCGTAGGCGTACGCGGCGCGCGCGTCCGGCACCTCGATGGCCAGGTCGACCACGCCGTCCCCGTGGGCCGCGACATGCTCGGCGAGGAAGGTGCCCCAGGCGGTGGCGGGCTTGACGACGGAGGTGAACACGAAGCGGGCACCGCCGGAGACCAGGACATAGCTCGCGGTCTCCCGGCTGCCGTTCTCGGGCCCCGCGTAGGCGACGAGCTTCATGCCGAACGCGGTGGAGTAGTAGTGCGCGGCCTGCTTGGCATTGCCGACGGCGAAGACGACCGCGTCCATCCCCTTCACCGGGAAGGGGTCCGCCCGACGCGCGCCTTCTCCCGTCGCGGCCAGGGTGTGATCCAGCGTCTCAGTCATGTGTTCACCGTGACTCCATGACTCAGGGTGCGCAACAGTTTGCTGATTTACTGGACAATCCGTGTAGCGGATTCCGTGATTGGCCGGGCATTCTGTACACAGTGACCACCCTCACACTCCCGACAGGCCAGGAGGACCATCTTGGGAATCGACCGGCTCGACGCCCGGCTGATCGCGCTGCTCGCCGAGGAGCCCCGGATCGGGGTGCTGGAGGCGTCCCGCCGGCTCGGCGTCGCGCGCGGCACGGCCCAGGCACGGCTTGACCGGCTGCTGGCCCAGGGCGTGATCCGGGGCTTCGGCCCCGAGGTGGACCCGGCGGCGATCGGCTATCCGGTCACCGCCTTCGCGACGCTGGAGATCAAGCAGGGCCAGGGCCCGGACGTGCGCAGCCATCTGGCGACCGTCCCCGAGGTGCTCGAACTGCACACCACCACCGGCCACGGCGACATGCTCTGCCGCCTGGTCGCCCGCTCCAACGCCGATCTCCAGCGGGTGATCGACCGGGTGGTGGGGTTCGAGGGCATCGTGCGGGCCTCGACGACGATCGTGATGGAGAACCCGGTGCCGCTGCGGATCATCCCGCTGGTCCGGCAGGCGGCGGAGGACTGACCTTCACCGCTCCTTGCAAGAGACTCAGAGTTGCAAAGGAGTCCTTGCAACGGAGTCTTTGCATGCATACGCTGGCGCCATGGCCGAGAACGAGAAGCCCGTACCCGACGACGTACGGGTGCTCGACCCCCGCTCCCTGCGCGGGCTCGCGCACCCGCTGCGGATACGCCTGCTCGGCGCGCTGCGCGAGTACGGCCCGGCCACCGCCTCCCAACTCGCCGAGCGGCTCGGCGAGTCCAGCGGCGCCACGAGTTACCACCTGCGGCAGCTCGCCACCTACGGCTTCGTCACCGACGACCCGGAGCGCGGCAAGGGGCGCGAGCGGTGGTGGAAGTCGGCACAGCGCGGCACGCGCATGGGCAGTGAGGAGCTGCTGCTCGGCGCGGACGCATCTCTGCGCGGTGCGATGAGCACGGTGCTGCACGAGTACGCCACCATCCACAGCCAGGAGATGTCCACCTGGCTCGGCACCTGGCGAGAGTGGCCCGAGGAGTGGCGCCGCGCCTGGGACATCAGCGACTGGACCATCCGTCTCACCCCTGAACTCGGCACCGAGCTGCGCGACAAGGTGCAGGAGCTGATCGAGAGCTACCGCGAGAAGGAAGTGGACCAGGGCGCCGAGGACTCGGCCCCCTTCCGCGTCCATCTGCACGCCTTCCCGCGCAACGAGGACTGACCGACCCCAGGGGGGAACGACCATGTACGGCGACGACATCCATCTGCGGCTGCACCGCATCCGCGCCGAGCGGCTGCGCCGCGAGGCCCTGCGCTCCGGCTCGGCTCGTCGGCCGCGCCGGCCGCGCCGGCCCCGTCGGCTGCGCAGCCGTCTCGGCTGGACGCTGGTCGAGGTGGGCCTGCGCCTCGCGACGCCCCGCCCCCGGCCGGGGCCGCAGCCCCTCGGCTCATAACCGGCCGCTCAGCAGCTCGGCACTCTGCGGCCCGACTGAAGCGCCACCAGCGAGTTCACCGCGCCCTTGAGCGTGGTGACGGGGATCAGTCGCAGCCCCTGGGGGAGTTCGGCCTTGGCGTCGGCGCACTCCGCCCTCGGGACCAGGAAGACCGTCGCCCCGTCCCGCTTGGCCGCCTGGGTCTTGAGCGCGACCCCGCCCACCGCGCCGACCTTGCCGTCCGCCGTGATCGTGCCGGTGCCCGCGATCGTACGGCCGCCGGTCAGGTCTCCGCCGCGGCCGTCGCCGTCGAGCTTGTCGACGATGCCGAGGGAGAAGAGCAGCCCGGCGCTCGGGCCGCCCACGTCCGCGAGGCGCAGCTGCACCTTGACGTCCTTGGAGGAGAGATGGAGATAGCCGAGGGCCGCGCTGGTGGCCGTGTCCTGGGACTTCTCCATCTCCGCGGCGTTGTGCGCCTCGATCTCCTTGGTCGTCTTGCCGACGGGGTAGACGGAGTCGCGCGGCATCACGGCGCGGTCGGTCTCGAACCAGCCGCTGATGACGTCCTTGAGCCGGACCGTGGCGTCCGGCCCCGTCGCCGCGATCGTCGTCATCCTCAGCTGGCCGGTGGTCTTGCGGGGCATCGCCTTGGAGATCTTGATGACCGGCCCGCCGTGGTCGGAGCCGAGGACGTTCACGGTCGTGCCGGGCTGCGCCACCGAGAAGGGCAGCGGCGCGAAGGCGGCGACCGCGAGAAGGGCGAGGACGGGCGCGGAGCAGATCGCGAGGATCCGGACGCGCGGGGAGAAGACGGCAGGCATGGGTGTGAATCTAAGACTTGATCCGCGATTCACCAAAGGGTGAGCTGTGGACTGCACGCGGGGCGGAGTCCGGGCTTTCCGGCGTGGTCGCGCACGGGGCGCGGCTCATCCGGGGTCGCTCGGTCTCGCCGTCCGGCGGTTCGGTGAGCAGAGGTCACCCGCTGGCGGGGGACTGCCACGCGACCAGCACTCCGAAGGGTGCTCTGGCACGGTGTGGTTGACTCACTCAGGGCTTCTTCCAGCCCTTGGTCGAAAATGATGTGTGCGTGCCGTGACCGGGTGCTGTCCAGGGTCGCGGTCTTCGGGTCGTCCGGGTTGGCCAGATTCACGAAGGCAGCCAGCGCGGCGGACACCAGGTCCCGCTTGCCGACCAGGCCGCACGCCGTGCACTTGTGTTCCCGTTCCCGCAGCGTCTTGGAGACGCGTTCACCGCACAGGCAGTGCTGGGACAGGGCGGTGGACCAGGTGGAGGCCCGCAGGAGCCTGCCGCCTGCGGCCTTGCACTCGATCTCCAGGGCGGAGATGAGCATGCCGGGCGTGGTCTGGGACAGGCGCTTGCCCCACAGCCGGTGCCAGGTGCGGATGTCGCAGTCCTCCACCGTCAGGCAGGGGCCGTGGACGGCGATGATGTCGCGAGCCACGGCGCGGGCGCGGTGGCGCCGGTACTCGGCTGCGGACGCCGCGGCTTCGGCCTGGCGGGCGCGCCTCTCCCGGTAATTGCCGGACAGATGGTCGCGGCGGAACGCCTGCTTCGGCACCCCGTCCGACCGGGCATCGCGGGCACCACCCGGCACCGTCACCGTCTTGGGCCCCAGGCCCTTGGCGGCCCGGCGCTCGGCGCGCTCACGCTGCCGCTTGGACAACCCGTACTGGGCGGCATTGGCGGCCCGGCGGGACCGTTCAAGAGCACGTGCCCGGCGCCGCTTCTTCTTCGCCTCCTTCTCCAGCCGCGCCCGCTCCTCCTCGGCCAGCGTGATCTCCGAGGACTCCGGGACGCCTTCGGCGGGGTTCAGGCTGGCAGGGAAGGAGACGATCGACAGGTTGGAGACGTTGCCGTCCACTCCGCCGATCCGGCCCAGGGCGGCGGCTCGCTGCCGCATCTCTCGCACGGCCGGGGAGGCGTAGCCGGGGCCGAGGACCATCAGGTGCGCCTCGTACACCCAGCCGCCGGGCGCGGATGCCTTGCGGCGTCGCACGAGATCCACCTTGTGCCAGCGGTGCGGGTCGGCAAGGAAGTGCTCCACCCGTGCCCACTGGCCTGGTTCCTGAGGGATACGGACGGGGAGTACGAGGTCACCGCGCTTGCCGTCCGGGCCTCCGGCGAACACCACGACGAGCGGGCCGGTGTGGTCCCACCAGTTCGCCTTCCGCATACCGGGTTTACCCGAGGCGGTGACCTTCCCGGTGAGGACCTTGCCGTCCGGTACGGTCGGCTTCGGCATTCGGTGCGGCTGCATCAGCTCGCGCCGGCCGCCGTCGGAGTGGGCCATGGCGTGGCCGTGGAGGGTGCCGACCAGGCGGAAGGTCTCCCACTTGTTCTCGGTGGTGTGGGAGCGGGCGCGGCCCGGAATCCGGGTGAAGTCGTGCCACCGGCCGACACGGGGGCGACCGTGGCGCTTGCCGGTGCTGTCGGCGAACAGGTGCCGGGAGACCCCGTTCCATACCTCGTCCGCGATGTGCATGGCCAACGCTTTGGTGGCGTGGTGCTTGAGGTGCCCCGCGTCCTCCAAGTGCCGGTAGGCGCAGCGTTCGAGGGCTTCGCGGGACAGGCCAAGGCGCTGGCGTACGGCTTTCGCGCCGTCACAGTCGCGCTCATGCTCAGCGGCCCAGTAGGCATCGACCTTGGCGCGGGCGTCCCGCTGAACGGCCCGCTTGATCGACCACATCACACCGAACAGCTTCTCCAACCGGGCCAGGTCGGCGGGGTCGGTGACAGCCAGCGGCAGCACGATCACCGACACGATCCCGTCCTCGGGCTTGGTCCACGTCGGGGCCTTGTTCTTCCCCCGGAACTTCCGCTTCTGGGCAACCCGCATCGCCATCACCTCCCCTCCCTGATTAGCTGACCCAAATCACAATACGCGACTATCTATGACAGTCGGGGTGGAATTGGTTCCATGGCTACGACCTGGTTGTCTGAACCTCCGGGAGGCAGCGCAGCGCCTGAAGACCACCGTCCAGCACGTCTACAACCACAACAGCAACCGCACCGACTTCCCGTGCCCCGTCTACATCGGCCGCACCCCGCCATGGCCGGTTGATCGGCTGAACGCATGGCGCGAAGCTCATCCCAAGCACGGGGATTGGTCACTTAGCTTGACGTTTAAGCTCGGGCGGGTTTGAGTCCGAGCACGAGTTCCATGGCGTCGTTGAGAATGTGCGCCTCGTTCCCGCTCATAGCCGGGTCGACTGCCCGCATCTTCTTTGCTTGCATGAGGCATCCGGCGTCGCCATCGTCCAGATCGACCGCAGGGTCAAGGTGCCTGAGCAGTGCGGTCAGCACTGCGCGGGCCGCTGCGGCATCGGCCGTGGTGTCGACGGCAACCTGGGCCAGGATCAGGGCCGATATTCCCCAGTCCAGTCCAGGGGGCCCTTCTTGGGTGTTGCGCCAGTCGATCACCATGGCGCCGTCCGGTGTGAGCATGACGTTGCCCGGGTGCAGGTCGAGATGGAGGACACGGTCGACGGGATCGGTGGAGACCCGGGCGGGAATGCGATGCAAACGGTGCAGCACATTTGCGAGCGTCGCCCCGGCTTCCTCAGCCGTGATGGTGCCCTGCCAGAGTGCCTGCAGCATGGACGGGCCACTCAGCCGCCGTATCACCAGGTCGGTGCGCGGCAGGTCTGCAGGGTCCCGGACGTGGGGCACCGGATACCCGTGCTTCCCGAGGTAGGACATCACGACTGCTTCAGCAGTGGCATCGCCGCCATCTCGATACCGGCGAAGCACCCAGTGGTCATCGATTGCGAACACGTCCGCGCTGCGGCCGCAGCCGAGTAGCTCACCCGTGTGCATGCAGCGAACTTACCCGCCGATTGCCGCAGCTTTCTCCCCTGTGCGCCGTGGCTTGGTGCCCTTCTTGTGGTGAGCGGGGCGGGCGTATGCCTCGCCAGTGGCGAGGACACGCCCGACGTCGTGGCGTGGGGCTATGCGGCGGTTCTTCGAACCGGGCGGGCGGCCAGGGCCGGGCCTGGTGGGTTTCGGTGCACGGGCTGGGGACGGGGGAGGCTGTCGCACGACTCCCGGCCCCCGAAGGTCAAGAGCGCCCTCGGGGTCTGTGGCTGATGAGTTTGTTGAGGTTATGGACCGTGCCGAGGAG